>SKWP01000007.1 GCA_007128865.1 Paracoccaceae bacterium | reverse complement strand
CGCTGCGCGCGACTCCCCCCGAGGATATTTGCACCGGGTGATTGGCATGTGGGGCGCGGCGCCTTGCAGAGCGCCTAGACCCGAACCGCGCCGGCCGCGCCCCGGATCTGCGCCGGGCCGTCTTCGACGGAGCCGATGGCGGCTGCATCGGCAAAACCCGCCACGTGCAGCGCGGACAGCAGCGTGGCGGCGTGATCCTGCGGGACGGCGGCCAGCAGCCCGCCCGCGGTCTGTGGATCGACCAGCAGCGCCGATCCCGCCCCGGTGTCGAGGTCGGCGCGGGCCTCGACGGCGGCACGGTTGGCAGGGGCCAGGACCGATGCATGGCCGGCTGCGGCCAGGGCCGCGGCGCCGGGCAGGGCCGGAACCGCGGCGGCATCGAGCCGTGCAGCGCAGCCGCCGGCGTCGAGCATTTCCAGCAGATGTCCGGCAAGGCCGAAGCCGGTGACATCGGTCATGGCACGGGCATGGCGGGCGAGGATTGCCGCGGCCTGGCCCTGGGATCGGGCCATCTGGGCCCAGGCCGCGGCGACCACGGGGCCGGGGGCGGCGCGCTGCATCTCGGCAGCAAGGATCACGCCGGTTCCGACGGGCCGGGTCAGGATCAGCCAGTCGCCCGGCCGGGCACCGCCCTTGCGCAGCGGCTGCCGACCGGCATCGAACAGACCGGTCAGGGTGACGGTGAGCGTTGGCTCGGCCCCCAGCGCGCTGTGGCCGCCGGCGATTTCCACACCTTCCGCGCCCAGGGTTTCGGCCAGTGTTGCCATGATCTCGGACAGGGTGCGGGATTGCAGGCTTTCGGACATCTGCGGCAGCACCACGCCCAGCAGTGCCGCCTGCGGGCGGGCGCCCATGGCCCAGATATCGCCCAGCGCATGCAGCGCGCTGACGCGGGCCATCAGCACCGGGTCATCGCAGAAGGCGCGCAGCGTGTCGGTGGTCAGCACCTGCCGGGCTCCGCCGGGCAGGCGCAGGATGGCGGCATCGTCGCCGGGGCCGGCCTCCAGATCGGCCGATGATGCGGGCAGCGCTGCCAGCGCGCTGGCCAGTGTCAGGGCGCCGAGCTTGGCGCCGCAGCCGCCGCAGAGCGGCCCCCTGCCCGAGAGGGTTTCGGCCAGCCCTTCGGCGGCAAGCTCGGGCAGGGCCGGCGGGGCGGGGGGCGGCAGCTCGGCCAGCCGGGCCATGAAGCGCCTGTCGATCCGGTCCTTCATGCGCCAGAGCCATGGCCCTGACAGGCTGAAACCGTGCTTGTCGGCAACCGCGGCCTGTTCGCCGGTGGCGATGAGGCGCAGATAGTCGCGCTGCGGCCGGTAGGGCTGCGGCGTGCCGGCGCCGAGCGCGGCGCGCAGGTTGTGCCGCAGCACCGGTGCCTGCCGCACGGCGAAGACCCCGGCGCGCGGTCGGGGGCTGTCGCGCATATGGGCGCAATCGCCGACCGCGAATATGGCCGGATCGCTGACGCTGCGCAGATACCGGTCAACGGTCACGAAGCCGCCGGTCAGGTCCAGACCCGTTGCGGCCAGCCATGCCTGCGGCTGCGGCCCGGCAGCGCCCAGGGTAAAGGCCGATGCGATCCGCCGGCCATCCGCCAGCACCACCGCGTCGGCTTCGATGCGCGCCGCGGCGGTGCCGGTCAGCAGCCTGATGCCAAGCCGCTCCATCGCTGCCAGCACCCGGGCACGGGCGCGCGCCCCGATTTCGCGCAGGGGTTCGTTGCCGGCCTCGATCAGGGTGACGGGACCGGCCTGCGGGAGTGCGCGGCGCAGCCGCCAGGCCATGGCCATGGCAACCTCGGCCCCGGCGGCGCCGGCGCCGATCACCACCACGGGCGCGCCCGGCGGCGGCGGTGCGGCAAGGAACGCCGCCCAGCGCGCGGCGAAATCCGCCATCGGCTTGACCGGCACGGCATGGTCGGCAAAGCCCGGCAGCAGCGGCATGCTGGCGGTGATGCCGATGTCGAGCGAGGCGACGTCATAGGCCACCGGGGGGCGGCCGGGAACATGGATGCGCCGCGCCTGCCGGTCGATGCCCTCGGCCCGGCCGAGGATCAGCCGCGCCCCGGCGTGGCGGGCCAGCCGCACGAGGTCGATCTCCAGCGCGTCGCGCGGGTAGTGGCCGGCGATGTGACCCGGCAGCATGCCGGTATAGGGGGCGGTGGGTTCGGGGCTGATCAGGGTCAGCCGCGCGCCGGCCAGGGGCTGCATGCCCCAGGCGCGCAGGAGCAGCGCATGGGCGTGGCCGCCACCGACCAGCACCAGATCACGGGTCAGCGGCAGGGCTGCGTCTGTCTGCATCGCGGCATCCTCTGGCGCGGCTCGGTCCTGTGGCGGTTCGGGCGGTGATAGCGGCGCGAACCGGGCCGGGCAAGCGCCGGCATGCCGGCTTGAGGGGCGTCAGCCGCGCGGGTGGAAGAAATCGTGGATCGTGCGCGCCATGGCTTCGGAGATGCCGTCCACCGCCATCAGGTCGGGCAGGCCGGCACGGCTGACCGCCTTGGCCGAACCGAAATGCGCCAGCAGGGCGCGTTTGCGCGCCGCGCCGACGCCGGGAATATCGTCCAGCGGGGTGGCGCCGACGGCCCTGGCCCGCCTTGCCCGATGCGCGCCGATGGCGAAGCGGTGCGCTTCGTCGCGCAGGCGCTGCACGAAATACAGCACCGGGTCGCCACGCCGCAGCGCCATGACCGGGCGGCCGGGACGGTGGAATTCTTCCTTGCCGGCGTCGCGGTCGATGCCCTTGGCCACACCGACGACGGCCAGATCGTCGAGGCCCATGTCGCCCAGAATGCCCGCCACTGCCGAAACCTGCCCGGCGCCGCCATCCACAAGCAGCAGGTCGGGCCAGCCCTGGCCTTCGCGGTCGGGATCTTCCTTGAGAAGGCGCGAGAAGCGGCGTGTCAGCACCTCGCGCATCATGCCGAAGTCATCGCCGGGTGTGAGGCTGTCGCCGCGGATGTTGAACTTGCGGTACTGGGATTTGGCGAAGCCCTCGGGGCCGGCCACGACCATCGCGCCGACGGCGTCGCTGCCCTGGATGTGCGAGTTGTCGTAGACCTCGATGCGCCGTGGCGGGGCCTCCAGCCCGAAGGCATCGGCCAGACCGGCAAGCAGCCTTGTCTGCGCCGCGCTTTCGGCCAGCCGGCGGCCGAGGCTTTCGCGGGCGTTGCGCCGGGCGTTTTCCACCAGCTCGGCCTTTTCGCCCCGCTGTGGAACCGCGAGCTCGACCTTGCGGCCGGCACGATCCGACAGCAGGGCGGCGACCAGATCGGCATTGTCGATCGGGTGCGACAGCAGGATCAGCCGCGGCGGCGGCTTGTCGTCATAGAACTGCGCCAGAAAGGCTTCGAGGATTTCCGGTTCCTCGGCGCCGGCGCCGGTGCGGGGGTAGAAATCGCGGTTGCCCCAGCTTTGATGCGCCCGGATGAAGAACAGCTGCACGCAGGCCTGCCCGCCTTCCATGTGCACGGCCACCACATCGGCTTCGGCCACGCCGCGGGGGTTGATGCCCTGGGACTGCTGCACCGCGGTCAGCGCACGGATGCGGTCGCGCAGGGCCGCGGCGCGTTCGAACTCCATGGCGTCGGATGCCGCCTGCATCTCGGCCGCCAGCGCCGCCTGAACGGCGGTGGACTTGCCCTGCAGGAAGCGTTCGGCATCCGCCACGAGGGCGGCATAGCCTGCGGCGTCGATCTCGCCGGTGCAGGGGGCCGAACAGCGCCGGATCTGGTGCAGAAGGCAGGGCCGGGTGCGGCTTTCGAAGGTCGCGTCCGAGCAGTTGCGCAACAGAAAGACCTTCTGAAGCTGGGTCAGCGTACGGTTGACCGCGCCGGCGCTGGCAAAGGGGCCGAAATAGCTGCCCTTCTCGCGTCGTGCCCCGCGGTGCTTGCGGATCTGCGGGAAGGGGTGGTTGCGGGAGATGAGGATTTCGGGAAAGCTCTTGTCATCGCGCAGAAGCACATTGTAGCGCGGCTTGAGTTGCTTGATGAGGTTCTGTTCCAGCAGCAGCGCTTCGGTTTCGGTGCGGGTGGTCAGGAACATCATTGCCGTGGTTTCGCGGATCATGCGGGCAATGCGTGCCGAATGGCCCGAAGGGCGGGCATAGTTCGACACCCGTGCGCGCAGGTCGCGCGCCTTGCCGACGTAGAGCACCCGCGCCTGCGCATCGAGCATCCGGTAGACCCCCGGCGCGGATTCGAGCGTTGGCAGGTAACGGCGAATGCACGCATGCCCGGTCAGGGTGGCGCCCGGTTCCGGCCCGGTGCCACCGGCATTCCTGATGTCCTGCGGGTCGTTATTCCGGGTCATGCGCGCTAGCCGATTCTTGCTCTCGCCTGCCCCGGACGCAGGGATTCCGCAAGCAGAATCCTGTCCACCATTTCTGTGGATAACCCTGGGGAGAGGAATGGGCCCGCGCGGAATTTCCGTGGAATCCGGCCCGCTTCACCGTATTGCTTAAATTTTAGGCGCATATGCAAGCCATTGGAATCAATGTCATATTTTTCAGAGCATGAATAACGTGTTGAGTTGCATGACAAAATCATGACGCGCGCGTGATGCCGGCGGCAAAGTGGACAACTGGAGGCGAACAGCTCCGGAACACCCTGTCCGCGTGCCTATTCGAGCCCAAGGACATCGGGCGTCTTCCAGCCCAGATGCTGGCCACCGTCAACGCAGACAAGCTGCCCCGTGACCGCCTTTGCATCGATCAGATAGCCCAGCGCCGCGGTGATGTCGTCGGCGTCGGCGCCGCGCCCAAGGATGGTTGCCGCGCGCTGGGCGGCAAAATGTTCCGGGCTCTGCCTGGCGCCGCGCAGGGTCGGCCCCGGACCTATCGCGTTGACCCGGATGTGCGGCGCCAGCGCCTGGGCCGAGGTGCGGGTAAAGGCCCACAGGCCCATCTTGGCGATGGTATAGCTCATGAAGGCCGGGGTAAGCTTGCGCACCCGCTGGTCGATCATGTTTACCACCAGCGCGGCGGCGCGGGGTTCGCCCCGGTCGTCGGTCGCGGCCTTCGGGGCCTGGGCGGCAAAGGCCTGGGTCAGCACCACCGGCGCGCGCAGGTTCGATTCCAGATGCCTGTCCCAGCTTTCGCGGGTGGCGGATTCGATGCTGTCATGTTCGAAGATCGAGGCGTTGTTGACCAGCAGCCCGAGCGGCCCGCCCAGGGCCGCGGCCGCAGCGGGGACCAGCGCCTGCATGTCGGCCTCGCGCGTGAGGTCGGCGCGGATGGCCTCGGCCCGGACACCCATGGAACGCGCCTCCTCCACCACCCCGGCGGCTTCGTCGGCCGATCCCGCATAGTGGATTGCCACATCATGCCCGCGGGCTGCCAGATACAGCGCCATTGCACGCCCCAGCCGCCGCGCCGCCCCGGTTACCAGTGCCCGTTCCATCGCCCCTTGGCCCCTCATATCCCTGCCATGCGGATCAGCGCCACCACATAGATTGCATACAGCCCCACCAGGCCCAGCCCGGCGGCGCGGCCGATCGGCCGGTTTGCGATCAGGAAGGGCAGCAGCAGCAGCGACGCCGCCAGCATCACCCACAGATCAAAGCCCAGCATCGCCGTCGGCACAGGAAGCGGCCCAACCAGCCCCGCAACGCCGATGATACCCAGAAGATTGAAGACGTTGGAGCCGATGACATTGCCCATGGCCACGCCAGCCTCGCGCCGGATGGCGGCCATCAGCGTGGTTGCAAGTTCGGGCAGCGAGGTGCCGACCGCAACCAGCGTCAGCCCGATGAGAACGTCATCCACCCCGAGGCGTTCGGCAATCCGCACCGAGCCATCGACCAGCAGATCGGCCCCCAGCGGCAGGCCGATGATGCCAAGCACGGTGAACAGCCCGATCCTGAGCCAGGACATCTGCGGGTCTGCGCCCTCGAGCTCTTCCTCGGGGTCGGGGGCAGCGGCGGCAGCGGCGCGCTGGCCGTTGCGGTGGTTGTTGGCCTGCAGGGCAGAATCGGCCAGCATCGCAAACAGCCCCGCCAGCAGTATCAGGGCATGCCACCAGACAATCGGCCCGATGAAGGCTAGTCCGATGAACAGCCCGCTTGCGGCCAGCATGGTGGCATAGCTGCGCCACAGGGCCCTGCCTTCCACCGGCACCGCGGCAATCAGTGCCGGCAGGCCAAGCACCAGCAGGATATTGGCGATGTTCGAACCGACGACATTGCCCAGCGCAAGCCCCGGCGCGCCAACCAGAACCGCCTGTATCGCGACCAGCAGTTCCGGCGCCGAAGTCCCGAAGGCCACCACTGTCAGGCCCACGATCATCGCCGGAATGCCCAGCCTGAGCGCGATGTTGACAGCCCCGCGCACCAGCGCATCGCCGGCCAGCAGCAGGATCACCAGACCCAGCGCGACGAACAGCAGGTCATGGGCGATCAATCGTCAGCCCTTCCCGCAGTTGCACGGGCCGCCACCGATCAGGAAACGACCGCAGCGCTTGCATTTGCGCGGGCGCCCCAGCAGCTTTGGCGGCGGCTTTCCGGTCAGCTTGGCGCGCCATTTGCCGAACATGCCGATCAGCGCCATGAACAACAGAAAAAGCGTGATGGTCTTGAGTATCATCGGCTACAGCCCGTACCGCGCCCAAAGCGCCCGTTCTTCCACGCCGGCAATGGCATCGCTGACCAGCGCAGCGCCGAGACGCTGGAACAGCGGTCGCCTGAGGCCCAGCGGCACCAGACGCACCTTGTCGCCGTAGATTTCCTTCAGCTTCGGTGTCGGATGGGCGATACCGTCGGCAAGCCCGACCCTGACGGCTTCGGAGCCGACCCATATCTCGCCTTCGAACAGACCGGGCGCATCGGCAAGCCGGGTGCCCCTGCGGCTGCGCACCTGCGCGATGAAGCTGCGATGCATTTCGGCAATGATGCGGTTCAGGCGCGCCACGTCATCGGGGTCTTCGGGGCGGAACGGATCGAGCAGGCTCTTGCGCTTGCCCGCGGTATAAAGCCGCCTTTCGATCCCGTAGCGGCCGATCAGCTCATGCAGGCCGAAACCCGACGATACCACCCCGATGGATCCGACCACCGAACAGTCGTCAAGCCAGATGTGATCGGCTGCGCTGGCCAGCCAATAGCCGCCCGAGGCCGCGATATCCTCCACAAAGGCGTGTACGGGTATCGACTTTTCCTCGGCCAGCCGGCGGATGCGCGCGGCGATAAGGGCGGTCTGCACCGGGGCG
>SKWP01000191.1 GCA_007128865.1 Paracoccaceae bacterium | reverse complement strand
CACCATCGGGCTGGCCCTGGCGATCATTGCCGAGGCGACGCTGTCGTTCCTGGGCGTGGGGGTGCCGCCGACCCAGCCCTCGTTGGGAACGCTGATCCGCATCGGCCAGCAGTTCCTGTTTTCGGGGGAATGGTGGATACTGCTGTTCCCGTCGATCACGCTTCTGGCGCTGGCGCTGTCGGTCAACCTTCTGGGCGACTGGCTACGCGATGCGCTGAACCCGAGGTTGCGGTGATGGCTGCGCCGCTGCTTTCGGTTCGTGACCTCGTCGTGGAATTTCCGACCCGCCGCGGCACCCTGCGCGCGCTCGACCGGGTTTCATTCGACATCGAGGCCGGCGAGGTGCTGGGCATGGTGGGCGAATCCGGTGCCGGCAAGTCGATCACCGGCGCCGCGATCATCGGGCTGATCGAGCCGCCGGGCCGCATCGTGGGGGGTGAGATACGGTTGCAGGGCGAACGGATCGACAGTTTGCCTGCCGAAAGGATGCGCCGTATCCGCGGCAAGCGCATCGGGATGGTGTTTCAGGATCCGCTGACCAGCCTGAACCCGCTTTACACCGTCGCCGAACAGCTGATCGAGACCATCCGCACCCATCTGGATGTTGGCGAACGCGAGGCGCGCGAGCGCGCCGTGTCCCTGCTCGATCAGGTCGGCATTCCGGCCGCGCGCCGAAGGATCGACGACTATCCGCACCATTTTTCGGGCGGCATGCGCCAGCGGGTGGTGATCGCGCTGGCGCTTGCCGCCGAACCCGAGCTTGTCATCGCCGACGAACCGACAACCGCACTCGATGTTTCCGTGCAGGCCCAGATTATCGACGTGCTGCGCGACCTGTGCGCCGAAAAGGGGGCAGCGGTGCTGCTGATCACCCATGACATGGGTGTGATTGCGGAAACCGCGGATCGGGTTGCGGTGCTCTATGCCGGGCGCATGGCCGAAATCGGCCCGGTCCGCGATGTCATCAAGGCCGCCGAGCACCCGTATACGCGCGGGCTCATGGGTTCGATCCCGACCCTTGCGCACAGTTCTTCGCGCCTGACCCAGATACCCGGCTCGATGCCGCGGCTTGATGCCATCCCGCCCGGATGCGCCTTCAACCCGCGTTGTCCCGAGGTGATGCCGCGATGCCGCCAGGATCGCCCCGACCTGATCGACCGCGGCGACCGGCGGCAGGTTGCCTGCTGGCTGCATGCTTCGGCAGCGCGTCAGGAGGCCGGAAATGGATGAGGATGTCCTGCTCAGGGTCGAAGGGCTGACCCGATACTTCGACGTCTCGAGGCCCTGGCTGAACCGGGTGCTCGAACGGCTCGACCGGCAGTACCTGACGGCCGTCGCCGATGTCAGCTTCGATATCCGGCGCGGCGAGACCTTCGCTCTGGTTGGCGAGAGCGGATCCGGCAAGTCGACCATCGCCAAGATGATCGTCGGCCTGATCGAACCCTCTGCCGGGCGCATCCTTTTCGACGGCACGCCGATGAGCTTTGCTTCGGGCAGCGCGATGCGGGCCCAGCGGCGCCGTTTCCAGATGATCTTTCAGGACCCGTTCGCCAGCCTCAACCCGCGCTGGCATGTGGGCGACATCATTGCCGAACCGATGCGTACCTTCGGCATGGCACAGGGTGCAGAGCTGCGGCGCGAGGTCGGGCGGCTGCTGGAAACGGTCGGCCTTTCGGCGCGGGATTCGCGCAAGTTCCCGCACGAGTTTTCCGGCGGGCAGCGCCAGCGCATCGCCATCGCGCGGGCGCTGTCGTCACGCCCGGAATTCATCGTCTGCGACGAGCCGACCTCGGCGCTCGATGTCTCGGTGCAGGCCCAGATCCTGAACCTGATGCGCGACCTGCAGGATGAATTCGGCCTGACCTACCTGTTCATCAGCCATGATCTGAGCGTTGTTCGCCACATGGCCAACCGCATCGGCGTTCTGTACCTTGGTCGGCTGGCCGAGGTCGCCGACGGCAAGCGCCTGTTCGAGACGCCCCGGCACCCCTACAGCCGCATGCTGCTGGATGCGGTGCCCGATCTTGAAATGTCGGGTCGGCGGCGCAAGCGGGTCGAGGGCGAGATCCCCAATCCCATCGACCCGCCGCCCGGCTGTGCCTTTCATCCGCGCTGCCCGCTTGCCTTTGATCGCTGCCGAAGCGAGATCCCGGCGCCGGTGTCCATCGGCAACGGCATGGCTTCCTGTTTCGCATTGGAAGAGGCGCAGCCGGCCCCGATGGCATGAAGCAGGTTTCAGCAGCCGGCAGGGCCCCGGCCCCGGTACCGGATGGCCTTTGCATCCCCGGTGCGGAATGCCGGGCGCGAATCATGCGGGATCACGCCCGCGCGTGATCTGCCGACCGAGGGTTGAAACGCGGCGCCGGGCCGGGTATCTGCGGTGCAACTTCCCTTCAGGTGGGCACCATGGCCAAGACCAATCCCTTCCAGTTCATGCAGCAGGTGCGCTCGGAGACCGCCAAGGTCACCTGGCCGAACCGGCGTGAGGTATTGCTGACCACGGTCATGGTGTTCATCATGGCCACGCTGACCGCGGTCTTCTTCTTTCTGGTCGATCTGGTGATCCGAAACGGGCTGTCGGCGCTCCTGTCGCTGTTTGGCTGATCGCGGCGCATGGGGCGCAGTCCGGCCTTGAAACCTATCGTCAATGGGTTTAGGGGCTTGCGGACTTTCCCCGGCAGCGGCACGCGGCGATTCGGCATGCGTGCTGTTTGTTGTTCGGGTAAGGGCGGCAGGCAATCATATATGGCGGGTTTCCGGGCTCGCTCAACGGCCTGACGCTGCGGGCAGAACGAGGAAACGGACGCATGGCGAAGCGCTGGTATTCGGTGAGCGTGCTCTCGAATTTCGAAAAGAAGATCGCCGAGCAGATCCGGCAGGCTGTCGCCGATGCGGGGCTTCAGGACGAGATCGAGGAAGTTCTGGTGCCGACCGAGGAGGTGCTGGAAATCCGCCGCGGCAAGAAGGTGACCACCGAGCGCCGGTTCATGCCCGGATATGTGCTGGTGCGGATGGAAATGACCAACCGCGCCTATCACCTGATCAACTCCATCAACCGGGTGACCGGTTTTCTGGGGCCGCAGGGCAAGCCGATGCCGATGCGCGACGAGGAGGTGAACGCGCTTCTCAACCGCGTCGAGGAGGCCGAAGGGCAGCCTAGGTCGCTGATCCGCTACGAAATTGGCGAGAAGGTGAAGGTTGTCGACGGCCCGTTCGAAGGGTTCGCCGGCATGGTCGAGGAAGTCGACGAACACAGCAGCCGGTTGAAGGTGATGGTATCGATCTTTGGCCGGGCGACGCCGGTCGAGCTGGAATTCGGGCAGGTTTCGAAGGGCGAATGACCCTTCGGGCACCCGCCCGTCCGCGCGTGGGAGGCACAGGGGCGCGCCCCGACCGGCCGCACCACGCAACCGCAGACCGCCGGGCACGCGTGCCGGGCGCAGGTGAACGGAAAGGAGAGGCCGAATGGCCAAGAAGGTAATCGGGCAGCTCAAGCTGCAGGTCAAGGCGGGGCAGGCCAACCCCTCGCCGCCCGTCGGCCCGGCGCTGGGTCAGCGGGGCATCAACATCATGCAGTTCTGCAAGGACTTCAATGCGCGGACCGCCGACATGGAGCCGGGTGCGCCCTGTCCCACGGTGATCACCTATTACCAGGACAAGTCCTTCACCATGGAAATCAAGACGCCGCCGGCGTCGTATTTCCTGAAGAAGGCAGCCAAGCTGCCTTCGGGGTCCAAGACGCCGGGGCGGGCAACCGCGGGCTCGGTCACGACCCGGCAGGTGCGCGAGATCGCCGAAGCGAAGATGAAGGATCTCAACACCACCGACGTCGAGGCGGCGATGCAGATCATTCTCGGCAGCGCCCGGTCGATGGGCATCGAGGTAAAGGGGTAAGTCATGGCCAGGATCGGAAAGCGTGTGCGCGCCGCACGGGCCGCGGTGGCCGACAGGGAAAACCTCAGCGTCGAGGAAGCGGTCGGCCTGATCAAGGCCAACGCAACGGCAAAATTCGACGAGACCGTCGAGGTGGCGATGAACCTGGGCGTGGACCCCCGTCACGCCGACCAGATGGTGCGTGGCGTGGTGTCGCTGCCCAACGGTACCGGAAAGACGGTGCGCGTTGCGGTGTTTGCACGCGGCCCCAAGGCCGATGAGGCCCGCGAGGCCGGCGCCGACATCGTCGGTGCCGAGGATCTGATGCAGACCATCCAGGGCGGCACGATCGAATTCGACCGCTGCATCGCGACGCCCGACATGATGCCGCTGGTCGGCCGGCTGGGCAAGATTCTGGGGCCGCGCAACCTGATGCCGAACCCCAAGGTGGGCACGGTGACGATGGATGTCGCGCAGGCGGTGCAGAACGCCAAGGGCGGCGAGGTCCAGTTCCGGGTCGAGAAGGCCGGGATCGTGCATGCCGGTGTCGGCAAGGTTTCGTTTGACGAGGCCAAGCTGGCCGAGAACATCCGCGCCTTCGTCGATGCGGTTTCGCGTGCCAAGCCCACGGGCGCCAAGGGCACCTACCTCAAGAAGGTGTCGGTGTCGTCGACCATGGGCCCGGGCGTCAGCGTCGATCTGGCGTCGGCGACGGCACGGTGATTTCGGGCCGCGGCGTTCGCGCTTGCGGTCCGGTACGGCGCGCATCGGCGCGCCGGTGTGAATTCCTCCGGCCGTCATTCGGCCGGGTGAATGGCGGGGCGGCGATGGTGCCGGCCCGTCCTGTCCGAGAAGGCGGGTGCGCCGGGTAACGCCCCGGGGCTTAATCTCCTGCCCGAGATGGGGAACGGAACGGGCTGGTCCGGGGGCAACCTCGGGCGGTGTTGGAACCGGGACCCTGTTGCGGACCCGAACGCCCCGGAACCCTCCGGGGCAGACAAGAGCCGGGAGGGAGACCTCCCACATCTGGAGTGAAACTGTGGATAGAGCCCAGAAAGAGAAAGTGGTCGAGGAACTCGGCCAGATCTTCGAAAGCTCTGGCGTCGTGGTGGTGGCCCACTACGAAGGTCTCACGGTTGCCGAGATGCAGGTCCTGCGCGGGCGCATGCGCGCCGCGGGCGGGGCCGTGCGTGTCGCAAAGAACAGGCTCGCCAAGATCGCCCTGGAAGGAAAGCCCTGCGCCAGCATCGGCAAGCTACTTTCGGGCATGACCGTTCTCGCCTATTCCGAAGACCCCGTCGCCGCGGCGAAGGTGGTTCAGGACTTCGTCAAGGACAACAAGAAGCTTGTTGTGCTGGGCGGTGCCATGGGCGGAGCGGCGCTGGACCCGGCCGGGGTCGAGGCCGTGGCAAAGATGCCGTCGCGCGAGGAGCTTATCGCTTCGGTCGTGGCCTGCATCGGTGCCCCTGCCGCGAACCTTGCCGGAGCCATTGGTGCGCCTGCGTCGAATATCGCCGGAATCCTGTCCACCATCGAGGACAGGGCGGCGGCCTGAGCAACCCGAGGCATTCGCTGGTGCAAGCACCCGCGTCGGAACACACCTGAAAGAACGGAAACGGAAAAATGGCTGATCTGAAAGCACTTGCCGAGCAAATCGTGAACCTCACGCTGCTCGAGGCCCAGGAACTGAAAACCATCCTCAAGGACGAATACGGCATCGAACCCGCCGCCGGTGGCGCGGTGATGATGGCCGGTCCTGCCGCCGGCGGCGATGCGGCTGCCCCGGCCGAGGAGCAGACCGAATTCGACGTCATCCTCGTCGAAGCCGGTGACAAGAAGATCAACGTGATCAAGGAAGTCCGTGCGATCACCGGGCTTGGCCTGAAGGAAGCCAAGGATCTGGTGGAAGCCGGCGGCAAGGCCGTCAAGGAGCAGGCTCCGAAGGCCGAGGCCGAAGAGATCAAGAAAAAGCTCGAAGAGGCCGGCGCCAAGGTCGAGCTCAAGTGATCCGTGCGGGTGCCGCAGGTGCCCGCGCTGCAGAAATGGGCTGGGTCCGGACAATTTCCGGGCCCGGCCTGACCTGTTTCCGGACTGTGCTTGAAAGGCCCTGCGGCCTGCGAGCATTGTCCAGGGGCAGGTTGCGGGTTCGGGAGCGGGTCGGTGGGACGGCCCGCGGGAATGGAACCCGCCCCCCGTTTCGCAACCGGTGCGTGGCCGTGGCCCGACGGCAGGCGCGCCCGCGAAAGAATGAAAGGTGACCACCAGCATGGCACAAGCGTTTGTCGGCCAGAAGCGCATCCGCAGGATGTTCGGCAAGATCCGGGAAGTCCTGGAAATGCCGAACCTCATCGAAGTCCAGAAATCATCCTATGACCTGTTCCTCCGCTCCGGCGACGGTGATGCCCCGGCCGATGGCGAAGGCATCATGGGGGTTTTCCAGTCGGTCTTTCCGATCAAGGATTTCAACGACACCGCTGTACTGGAATTCGTGAAATACGCGCTGGAAAAGCCGAAGTACGACGTCGAGGAATGCATGCAGCGCGACATGACCTATGCCGCGCCGCTCAAGGTCACGCTGCGCCTGATCGTCTTCGATCTCGATGAGGATACCGGCGCGCGCAGCGTCAAGGACATCAAGGAACAGGATGTCTACATGGGCGACATGCCCCTGATGACCCCCAACGGCACCTTTGTCGTGAACGGGTCCGAGCGGGTGGTCGTCAGCCAGATGCATCGCTCGCCCGGTGTGTTCTTCGACCATGACAAGGGCAAGACCCATTCTTCCGGCAAGCTTCTGTTCACCTGCCGGATCATCCCCTACCGCGGCTCATGGCTCGATTTCGAATTCGATGCCAAGGATCTGGTCTATGCCCGCATCGACCGGCGCCGGAAGCTGCCGGTCACGACCCTGCTCTATGCCCTCGGGCTGGATCAGGAAGCGATCATGAGCGCCTATTACGACTCGGTCGATTTCCGGCTCGAAAAGAACCGCGGCTGGGTGACGAAATTCTTCCCCGAGCGGGTGCGCGGCACCCGCCCGACCATCGACCTGATCGATGCGGCCACCGGCGAGGTGATCCTCAAGGCCGGTGACAAGGCCACCCCGCGGATGGTCAAGAAATGGATCGACGAGGGCAAGGTGACGGAAATCCTCGTTCCCTTCGACCATATCGTCGGCCGTTTTGTCGCCCGCGACATCATCAACGAGGAAACCGGCGAAATCTGGGTCGAGGCCGGTGACGAACTGACCTGGGAACTGGACCGCGACGGCGATGTGAAGGGCGGCACCCTCAAGGTTCTGCTCGATCAGGATGTGACCACGATCCCGGTGCTCGACAT
>SKWP01000387.1 GCA_007128865.1 Paracoccaceae bacterium | reverse complement strand
GAGCAACCAACAGGGAAAAGGTCATGGCAAGCAAATCATCCAATCTGTCACGCCGCAGGATTCTTCAGGGCGCAGGGGCTTCGGCGGCTTTTGTTGCCGCGTCGCCGTATTTCTTCACCCGGGCGCAGGCCCAGGGAGACCCGCGGGTTGTCCGGTTCTACACCCAGGACGGCACGCTGGGCGATCTCTACATGGAGCACTGGTACAAGCCGTTCGTCGAGATGCACGACCTGCGCGCCGAGTATATCCCGCTGCAGGGCGGCAATGCGCCGATGGAAAAGCTTCAGGCCCAGATCGCTGTCGGCCGGCCGGAGGTGGATGTCGTCCCCCTGCATGGCAACCAGCTGGTCTTTGCCCTGCGCAACGACATGCTGATGCCGGTGCCGCGCGATGCCATTCCCGAATATGCCAACCTGCATCCCCAGTACATCACCGACTGGGGCCCGGGAATGGTGCTGTGGTGCTATGGTCTGGCCTACAACACCGAAAAGGTCGTACCGGCGCCCACCTCGTGGAAGGCGCTGTGGGATCCTCAATACGCCGGCCGAGTGGCACTGAACGAGGCGCTGAACGATCAGGCGCTGCAGATGGTGAACATCACCTTCAAGGGCAGCCCCTATCCGGTGGACGAGGAAACCTTCAGGCACCTGACGGCCCTGCGGCCGAATCTGGTGACGCTCTGGAGCAGCGGCGCGGATGCCGAACAGCTGTTCCGCAACGACGAAATCGTCATGACCCCGTTCTGGAACGGTCGCGTCACGCAGTTGAAGTCCGAGGGCCTGCCGATCGAATTTGCGGTGCCGGATGAGGGCTTCTTTGTCCGCCATTCCACCTATGCGATTCCGCGCGGGGCCAGGAACCCGGATATGGCGATGGCATGGCTTGACTTCGTGATCGGGGTGGAGCCGCAGAAGCGACTGGTGGAATTCGGTTACGGAACCCCCAACAAGCTGGTCGAATACACCCCCGAAGAGGCCGCTGCCGTCATCGTCACCGACGAAGCCGTGGTGGCCAAGGCGGTGCAGGAGGACTTCGAGCGGATTCTTGATGAATCGGCGCGCTGGAGCCAGATGTGGACCGCTTGGAAGGCGAGCTGAGCCGCTGCGGATGAAACCGACGTCACGGCCGGAGTGTACCGGATGACCGCGAATCCGAAAGGTGGCCGGTACCGCGCCTGGGGGCTGATCGTGCCCACGGGGGTTCTCTATGCCGTGACCTTCGGCATCCCGATGGCGATGCTGCTAAGCGCGAGTTTCGCGCGTTTCGAGGCCGGGCGGACAACGCCCGGCTTCTTTCTGGACAATTACACCCGGATCGCATCGGACGGTGTGACACTGCAGGTTTTCTGGAACACGGTCACGCTTTCCGCGCAGATTACCGCCGTCGGGCTGGTCGTTGCGTTCCCGGTGGCGATGCTGATGCGCCGGGCCGGACCCGGAATGCGGCTGGCGCTGATGTTCGTGCTGGTATCGCCGCTTCTGACCAGCATCATCGTGCGCAATGTGGCCTGGATGCTGATCCTCGGCCGGTCGGGGCTGATCAACACCTGGCTGATGGACTGGGGCCTGATCTCGTCACCGCTGGCGCTGATGTACAACCGGCTGGGCGTGATCATAGCGGTCGTGCATGTGTATCTGCCCTTTGCGGTGCTGCCGATCTATGCGGCCCTTCGCGCCATCGATCCGGCGCGCGAGAACGCCGCCGCCAGCCTTGGCGCGCCGCCATGGCGGGTGTTCGTGCACATCACCCTGCCGCTTGCCATGCCGGGCGTGGTCGCGGCCTTCACGCTGCTGTTCATCCTGTCGATGGGGGTCTATCTGACCCCGGTCATCCTGGGCGGCAATTTCGTGGTCACCTTGCCGATGATGATTACCGATGTGGCGCGCAACCAGTACAACTGGCCCTTTGCATCGGCCATGTCCGTGCTGCTGCTGGCCAGTATTGTTGTTGTCGTGGCACTGGCATCCGCGCTCAACCGCGCCTTTTCCCCGCCGCGCAATGACTGAGCGCAGCGGATCCCCCTTCGGCTATGCGATGCTGGCCATCTTCGGCGCGCTGGTCGCGGCATTCCTGCTGTTGCCGCTGGTAATCCTGTGCATCCAGTCCTTCACGGCTGAATCCTTTCTCAGCTTTCCGCCGCCAAGCTATGGAACGCGCTGGTATCGCCACGTCGCCGCGGCAGCAAACTGGCGCGAGGCCGCCCTTTCGAGCCTCGTGATCGCTGCAATCGTCACACCGCTGTCGTTGGTGCTGGGCACGCTCGCGGCGCTCGGGCTGGATCGTGGGCCGATGCGGGGGCGCGGCGTGCTTTACGGCATCCTCATCTCGCCGATGATCCTGCCGCATATCGTGCTGGGCCTTGGCATCTTCCGTATCGCGCTGGATCTGCACATCGATGACAGCCTGCTGTCCATCGTTCCCGCGCATCTGACCATCACCGTGCCTTTCGTGGTGATTTCGGTCGGCGCCAGCCTGCAATCCTTCGACACGGGTCTGGAAAAGGCCGCCCAGAGCCTTGGCGCTTCGCCGCTGCGGGCGCTGTGGCACATCACCTTGCCGATCATCCGTCCGGGGCTGGTCGGCGGGGGCATATTTGCGTTCATCATGTCCTTCGACGAGTTCATCATCACCTATTTCCTGTCGGTGCAGACGCGGACGCTGCCGCTCGAGATCTTCTCGACCCTGCGCTATCAGGTCAGCCCGGCGATTGCGGCGGTATCCGCCCTGACCATTGCGTTCAGCGCCGCGCTTACCGTGGCGCTGATGATGCGCGGGCAGGTCATCAGTGCAGGGAGGATCGTGCGATGAGCGCTGTCGATCTTGAAGCCGTCGTCAAGCGGTATGGTCGAGTCGAGGCCGTGGCCGGCGTTGATCTGAGCGTCGAGAGCGGCGAGTTCGTCACGCTGCTCGGCCCGTCGGGTTGCGGCAAGACCACGACGCTGCAGATGATCGCCGGCTTCGTGATCCCCACGTCCGGGCAGGTGCGCATCGGCGGGCGGGATTGTACCCGACTGGCACCGCACCGGCGCAATGTCGGCATGGTGTTCCAGAATTACGCCCTGTTCCCTCACATGACCCTGCAGGACAATGTCGCCTTCGGACTTCGCATGCGGGGGGTGCCGCGGGCCGAACGCGACCGGCGGGTTGGCGAGGCGCTCGCACTGGTCCGGTTGTCGGACTACGCAGACCGTTATCCGGGGCAGATATCGGGCGGCCAGCAGCAGCGCGTGGCGCTGGCGCGGGCGCTGGTTATCCGACCTGACGTGTTGCTGCTGGACGAACCGTTCGGCGCCCTCGACAAGCACCTGCGCGACCGCATGCGCGTTGACCTGCGCGAGTTGCAGAAGCAGCTTGGCATATCGCTTGTGTTCGTGACCCACGATCAGGAAGAGGCGCTCTCGATGTCGGATCGCATCGCGGTCATGGAGGGCGGCCTGATCCGGCAGATCGGAACTCCGGGCGACATCTATGAACGGCCGGCGAACCGCTTTGTCGCCGAATTCATGGGTGAATCGAACATCCTGACGGCGCGCATCCTGTCCACCTCGGGATCGGAAGCCGAGGCCGATGCCGGCGGAATGCCGTTGCGCCTGAATGGAAGCGGCGCCCGCGGCGATGCTGTCACGGTGATGATCCGCCCCGAAAAGATCATGCTCGGCCGCGCCGGCGCTGCCGGTGCGGGCGGCATACCCGGCCGGGTGGCAGCGCTCCAGTATTTCGGGTCCAGCGTCCATTACCGCATCGCGCTGGATTGCGGCCCCGAGCTTACCGTGATCCGCCCCGAGGCCGATCCTGTCAGCCGGCTTGCAGTCGGTGACGGGGTCGAGGTGGCGATCCCCCCCGGCATCCCTTTCGTGATCGACGACTGAAGCACATGTGGAAACCAACGCGCGGCGCTGCCGCGGAAAGGAAACCGGATGCACGCCATATCGATTCCCGACTTCATCCTCGAAGCCAACCTCAAGCGCCGCGGAAGGGTGCATGCGCTTGAAAGCATCGATCCGGCGCGCACCGCGCTTCTGGTCATCGACATGCAGCACGCCTGGCTGGCGCCCGGGCATTCGATGCTGGAGATCCCGGCCGCACGCGAAATCGTGCCCAACATCAACCGGATCGGGCGCGCCCTGCGCGACGCCGGCGGAACCGTGGCCTTTACCCAGCACAGCTGGGGCGAATGGCCCGAATTCTTTGACCTGTTCACACCGCCCGGCTTCAAGGACGATGCGATTGCCAAGACAGCCCCCGGCACGCCCGGCCATGAACTCTGGCACGAAATGGAAGCCGACGCCGCCGACATTCGGGTGATCAAGAATCGCCCGAGCGCGTTCATCCAGGGGTCATCCGACCTCCATGAGATTCTGCAGGCACGCGGCATCGATACGCTGATCGTGACCGGCACGCTGACCAATGCCTGCTGCGAGGCTTCCACCCGCGATGCCGCGGCATTGAACTACAAGGTGATCTTTGTCGGGGACGCGACCGCGACACGCTCGGACGTGGAGCACAACGCCGCGCTGATCAATGTCATGCAGTTCGTCGCCGACCTGTGGATGACCGACGAGCTTGTCGGGATGATCGGCGCCTCGGCAGAGCGCGGCAACGGATGACCGCGCCCGGCGGCTCTCTGCCGTTTGCGCGGGCGGAATACGAAGCCCGCTGGCAGCGTGCCGAGGCCGAAATGCGCCGTCGCGGTCTGCAGGCAGCCGTTGTCTGGGGCCGCACCGCGTCCAGCTTTGACCGGGCCGGCGATGTGCTCTGGCTGACGCATTACTTTTCGACCAAGGTGGGCCAGGGCTTTGATGCTGCACCCTTCGGCGCCCGCGCCTATTGTGCGGTGATCCTGCGCACCGGCCATACGCCTGTGCTGGTTGCCGACGATCCCGATGTGCGCGCCGATGTCGTCGCCACAGACCGGTTCGAGGCAGCCGCCGATCCGGTGGCGCGCACGGCCGAACTGCTGGCCGACCTCGGCGTAGCCGGCGATGTCGGCCTTGTCGGGACCGACTTTTTCCCGATGAAGTACTGGGCGCAGTTGCGGGCGGCGACGCCGGATATTCGCTGGCAGCCCGAAGATGACCTGATCCGCAATCTGCGGATGGTCAAGTCCGCGGCCGAATGCGAGGTGATCCGCGAGGCGGGTGCTGTTGCAAGCACCGCCATGACCCGGATGATGGAAGCGCTGATCACCGGCAGGACCGAGCGCGCGGCGGCAGCGCTGGCGGCCCATGACATTGTCGCCGGCGGCGGGGTTGTCGACAAGATCCAGATCAGCCATGGCGCGGCCATCGGCTATACCTGCGGCGATCCGCTTTCGGGATGCACGGATGCTGCTCCGGCACCGGGCGACATGGTGCGCGCGTTTCTGATCTGCCCGTTCCGGCACGGCTATTACCTCGACCCCGGGCGCACCGCGGTTGCGGGCCAGCAGCCGGATGCGGGCCAGGCGCGGCTGCTGGAAGGCTGCGCCGACATTATCGGGACCATCGCTGCAGCCATCCGGCCCGGTACGAGCTTTCTGGATGCCGCACGCATCGGCGACCGCATGGTTGCCGCCTTCGGACCGGACGCCGACCCCGCCGCCGAGAAATTTCCGTTCTTCGGTCATCCGCACGGGCTATATTTCGAAGGCCCGCCATACATCAGCTCGGTGCTGCCCCATTGCGATGCGGTTTTTGCCGAGGGCATGCTGATCGGTGTGGAGGCGTTTCTTGCCCGAAAGGGTGTCGGCAACGCGGGGTTCGAACAGAACTACCTTGTCACCGCCACGGGAACCGAGCTGCTGACCACCACACCGATGCTCTGGCACTGACCCTCAGGCAGGCAACGGCGCCTGCCGGCTGCCGTGGCGCTCCGCGATGCCGGCATACTGGCCAAGGCCCAGCGCATCCAGCGCCTGACGGCGGGGTGCGGTTGTGGTGCGATCCCAGCCATGCAGGTCATAATAGCTGTCAAGCAACGCCTCCCACCTGTCCCGGTCCAGCCCGATCCGGAACTGGCGCGAGCTTTCAGGTACCTCGAACATGCGCGGCTGCGGTACATCATCGGCGCGCGCATGGGCCGTATGGCGCAGGTTGAACAGCTTTTGCAGGGTGTGGATGCGTTCGCCGGCGGTCAGGAATTCCTCGCGCGTCATCTCGGTTCCGCAGGCAAGATTGATCAGCGCCAGGTAATCCTCGGGGCCCAGCAGATCGGCTCCGAGCCAGTTGGAGGCAAAGAAACAACTGCCCAGCGCCTCCATCGCGGCGTGAAAGCGCTGGTAGTAGACAACCAGTTCGGCCTTGCCTTCATAGCTCATCGGATCGGCGGCCGCTTCGGTGCCGAACAGTTCCAGCGAGCGTTCGGGGGAGATCGAATAGCGCTCGGCCAGCGGCGCGCCGGTGGTGTGGGCGCCGCCGCGTTCGGACACCATGATGCCCAGCGCCCAGCCGACAAGCCCCCGGAATTCCTCGGCCAGGTCCTGCCCCTTGACGTGCATCGCAAAGGCTTCGGAACCCCGCCCCAGCCGCGCCGCGGCCGCCTTGGCGCCATCCTTCAGCAGCGCACCCAGCCCGGTGTTGCGGGCCATCTGGTGCAGCAGTTCCACGATCGTGTCCTCGTTGCCCCAGGACAGGTCGAGCCCTCCGGCCTCGTCCCGCGACAGCAGCCCGCGCTGATGGCATTCCATCGCCCAGGAGATCGCCCCGGATGCGTTGTTCATGTCCAGCCCCAGTTCGCCGCACAGCGCCGATGCCTTCACCACCGCTGCGACCGATTCTGCCCCGACCTTGGCGCCAAAATCCCAGAAGGCCTGACATTCCAGCTTTTCTCCGCGCGTGCCCGCGAACTTGCCTTCTGACAGCCGCGTGGCCTGGGTGCAGCGGATCGGACAGGCAAAGCAGCCGAAGCCGCGCAGGATTGCCTCCTTGTGCAGCCGTGCCGGGGTAAGCGCCTGCGCGCCGGCTGCGCTGAGCGTGGTTGTCTGATAGTTGCGGCCCGGCAGGTTGCCGATCTTGTTCCACTGCGGAAAGGATGCGGGCGTGCCGAAACGGCGCAGCATCTTGACCGTGGTCGCATCGTCAAGCCGGCCGGCAAGGCGCCCGCACAGCCGGACATAGGAGTCCGGCTGCGCGACCCGGATCGAACCGCTACCGCGCACCGCTATGGCCTTGAGGTTCTTGGACCCCATCACCGCACCCAGCCCGCAGCGCGAGGCCGAGCGAAAGCGGCTGACGATGATCGTGGCGGCGGCGGCCATGGATTC
>SKWP01000034.1 GCA_007128865.1 Paracoccaceae bacterium | reverse complement strand
GGCAACTCGGAAACCTGGATCGGTACGGCGGGGGGTGACAGCATCGCCGTGGCGGCCATCGATTCTGTGGTGCAGGGCCGGGGGGGCGATGACAGCATCGACCTGACGGCCGGCGGGCGCAACACCGTGATCTTCGAGGCCGATCCGGCCGCGAACGGGGTCGATACCATCACCGGGTTCGAAGCCGGCGGGCCGCGGGCCGACAAGATCGGCATTGCCGGGCTCGACAACGCCGGCCTGCGCGGCGACGGCACCGGGTTCGAGGCGCTGGCCGCGGATGGCGCGCTGGGGGTCAACACCGGCTTTGTGGTGCTGACCAGCGTGCTGGACGACCTCGAGACGGCGACACTGAACGCCGCCGCGGCCGGCCTTGCCGGTGCTGCCGCCGATGATGTGATCTACCTGCTGGCAACCGACAGTGAAAACGCCGCGCTGGCACGGGTCGATTACGGCGCCGATCCGACAACCGCGGATGCAACCGTGATGGCCCGTTTCACCGGGCTTGGCGATCTGAGCGGGATAACCGGCGACAGCCTGCTCGACTTCACCACGCTGCCCACATGACCCGGACGGCCGGGGGCGGCCTGCTGCCCGCCCCCGGCCCGGTTTCTGCGGCAGGTGCGCAAACGCAGGGGGCCGCCCCGCGCCCATGACCGAACCAACGCTTGTCCCGCTTTCGACCGACCGCCACGGCAGCGCCCGATGGCGGCGCTTTGCCGATTACGGCTTTGCCCGCGGCCGGCGGCTGGTGCCGGTGGTGGCGGCCGAGGCCGAAACGGTGGCCGCCGCGCTGCCGCTGGTGTTTGCCGACACCCCCGAAGGCGGGCCGCCGATGCCGGTGGCCCTGCTGCGCAGCCGCGCGGCGGGCAACAGCCCCTATGTCTCGGCCGAAGGGCGCTGGCTGGCCAATTATGTGCCGGCGCTGCTGCGGGTACATCCGTTTTCGTCGCGCGCCGTACCGGACGAAAGCGGCCGCATGGTCCTGCTGGTGGACGAGGCCAGCGGCCTGATCACCGACGACGCGATGGCCGAACGCTTCTTTGACCCGCTGGGCGCGCCGACCCCGTCGCTGGAGGCCGTGATCGCCTTCTTTCGGCAGTACGAGGCCTCGGTCCGCCAGACCCGCGCGGCGATGGATGCCCTGACGGGCGCGCGCACCCCGGATGGCGAACCGCTGCTGGTGCCGCTGGCCGGGATCGGCGGTATCGAGGGGGAAGGGGCGGCCGGGCTGTGGATGATCCACCGCGCGCGCTTTGATGCGCTCGACGATGCCGGCTGGCTGGCCCTGCGCGGGCCCGGGGCGCTGGCGCTGGCCCATGCGCATCTGGTCGGGCGCTGGAAGATCGATTTCCTGCGCCGCGCCGAAGAGGCAATCGCCGGTCTCGACGGCGGCGCCGCTGCCATGCCGCGCGGCAACACCGGGCCCGAATCCGGGCCCGACATGTCGGAATTCCTTGCAGCAATGGCCGGCGCGCAGGATGATGCCATTCAGGGTCTGTTCGGCACCACCGGGCAGACGGAAACAACCGGAACCGGGCCGGCAGAGCCTTCGGACCGGGCACGAGGGGATGGGGCATGAGGCGCGGCAACTTCGAGGCAGCGGCAAAACGGAAACGCGGCGGCAGGCTGCTGTGCATCCTGCTGGCCGCGGGCGTGGGGCTGTCGGCCTGTGCGACACCGCCCGAGCAGGGGGAAGATCTGGAAATCGTCGCACGCCCCGGCGCCGCGCTGCCCGGCGAACGCACCCGCCGGATGCCGCCCAGCCTTGCCGCCACCCCCTTCGGCACGGTCGTTGCCCGCGCGGTGCAGGACTATCCATCGCTGGCGGCGGGAACCGCGAGGATGCGCGCCGCCGAAGCGTCGATTGCGGCCGAACGCGGCGCCTTCCTGCCGCAGGTGTCGATCGGCGCAGAAACCGGTGTTCGGCTGGTCGGCGGCACAAGCTCGACCCGCGCCACACCGGTCGTTTCGGTTGAACAGCTGCTTTACGACGGCGGCGCAGCCAGCGCGCGAACCCGTGCGGCACAGGCCCGGCTGGCCCAGAGCGCGAGCGACCGGCTGGGTGCCGCCGCATCGCTGACCTATGACGCGGTGCAGGCCTATCACGAGGTTCTGCACCGCCGCAGGCTTCTGGAGCTTGCCGGCCGCAACCTGACCCTGCACCGCGATTTCGTCTCGCAGACCGAAGCGCGGGTGCAGGCCGGCGCGGCATCGGAAACCGACCTGCTGACCGCACAAAGCCGGCTGGCCGATGCAACCGCACGCCATGTCACGGCCCAGAGCCGGCTGGACCGCGCCGAGGCCGGTTTCCGCGAATTGTTCGGGATCGCGCCAGCGTCCATCGCGGCCCCGGCGGCAGCGCCCGCCCTGCCGGCAAATGCCGCCACTGTCGAGCAGAGCCCGAGACTGCGCAGCGTCGATGCCGCCATCGCCGGGGCCCAGGCCGAGCTTCAGGCCGCGAGGGCCGGCGCCAACCCCAGCGTGGTGCTGAACCTGACCGGCGGTTCTGCCAACGGGCGGGCGGATGTGAATGCCAATCTGGGCCTGCGCTATGACCTTGCCACCGGCGGCAGGCGGCAGGCCGCAATCCGCTCTGCCGAAGCGCGGGTGCAGGAGCTGGAATCGAGCCGCGCCGAGCTTGTGCGCCAGATCGAGCGTGCGCTCGATGTGGTAAGGTCAGACCAGCGCGCCGGCGCCGAACGGCTGCGCGCGGCGCGGCTGGCCCGCCGCGCCAACGAGGCCAATGTGGAAGCGGTGCGCGAACAGTTCACCATCGGCCGGCGCAGCATCACCGAGCTTCTGGACGCCCAGCGCGATTTCCTGACCGCCAGCGAGGCATTGCTCGAGGCAGAGCTGGAACTGGCCCTGTCGGGCTATGCGGCACTGAGCCTGACCGGCGATATCGTCGATGTGTTCGGCATCAGCCTGCCCGATGCGGCGACCCCACCCGGAGGCGCCGCACTGGCCGCGGCGGCGACGCCTTGAGCGAAGACCGCATCGTCCAGCTTTCCGAAAAGGTCGATGACGGGCCGGCGCGCACGACGCCGCTTGAGGAATGCGTGATGCATGTCGGCCGGCTGCTGGACCGGCCGCTGACGCTGGCGGCGATCCAGTCCGCCCAGACCGGCACCCAGGGCGGGCTGACGGTGCGCGACGCAATCACGGTGGGCGAGCGTGCCGGGATGCAGGTGGGCTTTGGCCCGCTGAAGATCGAGGCGCTGGACAATGTGCTTGTCCCGGCGATCCTGCTGCTGGCCAATGATCGCGCCGTTGTCGTCGAAGGGCGCAACCGCAACGGCATGCTTGCCATCCACGACCCGGCGCTTGGCGAAGGCACCGGCCTGATCGACCCGGCGAAGCTTGCGCCGCATTATACCGGCTATGCGTTGCTGTTCCGGCCCGAGTACCGCGACAGCGCCGCACCCGAAACCCGGCAAAGGCGCGGGCACTGGTTCTGGTCGGCGCTGGCACAGAACCGCTGGAGCTATGCCCAGGTCATCCTTGCGGCGATGCTGGCGAACTTCCTTGGCCTGTCGACATCGCTGTTCATCATGGTGGTCTATGACCGGGTACTGCCGAACGAGGCCATCGAGTCGCTTATCGCCCTGACCATCGGGGTCGGCATTGCGCTGTTCTTCGATTTCCTGATCAAGACGCTGCGCGCGGGCTTCATCGACCGCGCCGGCCAGCGCGCCGACAAGGTCATGGGACGGCGCATCTTCGACCAGCTTCTGGACATGCAGATGCGCGCCCGCAAGGGCTCGACCGGGGCGATGGCCAATACCCTGCGCGAATTCGAGACGCTGCGCGACTTCTTCACCTCGGCGACGCTGGTTGCGGTGGTTGATCTTCCGTTCATCTTCCTGTTCATCGGCGTGATCTGGCTGATCGGCGGCCCGCTGGCCTATGTGCCGCTGATTGCCGTGCCGGTGGTGCTGGTGGTCGGCATCGCGGTGCAGCCCATCCTTGCCCGGCTGGCCGAAAAGAGCTTTTCCGAAGGCCAGTCCAAGCAGTCGGTGCTGGTGGAAACCGTCACCGGGCTCGAGACGATCAAGGCCGTCGGCGCCCAGCGGCAGATGCGCGCCCGCTGGGAGGATGCGATCGAACGGCAGGCCGACCACGGCGTGAAGGCGCGCGCGGTAAGCCAGTTCGCGCTGAACGCCACCGCCTTTGCACAACAGGCCGCGCAGGTGATGATCGTCTTCTACGGCGTTTTCCTGATCTCTGCCGGCGAGGTCAGCATGGGGGCGCTGATTGCCGCGGTCATCCTGACCGGCCGCACGCTGGCCCCGCTGGCCCAGCTGGCCCAGACACTGACCCGGCTCAATCAGGCGCGGATGTCGTTTCGGTCCATCAATACGCTGATGGACGCCGATGCCGAACACCCGGCAGGCCGGACCTGGCTTTCGCGGCCGAAGCTGGAAGGCCGGATCGTCTTCGACAATGTCACCTTCGCCTATCCCGATGCGCCGATCGACACGCTCAAGGGCGTTTCCTTTACCATCGAACCGGGCGAAAAGGTCGCGATCCTGGGCCGCATCGGCTGCGGGAAAAGCACCATTGCGCGGCTGATCCTGGGGCTTTACGCCCCCAAGTCGGGCGCGGTTCTGGCCGATGGCACCGACATCCGCCAGATCGATCCGGGCGACCTGCGCCGCAACATCGGGGCAGTGCTGCAGGATCTGTG
This sequence comes from Paracoccaceae bacterium, assembly GCA_007128865.1. GTDB lineage: Bacteria > Pseudomonadota > Alphaproteobacteria > Rhodobacterales > Rhodobacteraceae > Rhodobaculum. Next base: position 2,572 of record SKWP01000034.1, on the reverse strand, counting down.
GCTGTTTTCGGGCACCGTGCGCGACAACATCGCCATCGGCGCCGCCCGCCCCCGCGACCACGAGGTTCTCGAGGCGGCGCGCATCGCCGGTGTGGATGATTTCGTGGCCCGCCATCCGATGGGTTACGACCTGCCGCTGGCCGAACGCGGCGAGGGGCTTTCGGGCGGGCAGCGCCAGGCGATCACCCTGGCGCGGGCACTTGTGGGTCGGCCACCGATCATGCTGCTGGACGAACCCACCAGTTCCATGGACGTGCAGAACGAGGCCGCCGTCATTCGCCGGCTCAAGACCGAACTCGCCGACCGGACGCTGGTGGTGATAACCCACCGCACAAGCCTTCTTGATCTGGTGGACCGGGTGATCGTGATAGAGGACGGCAAGGTGGCCGTGGACGGCGCAAAGAGCCTGCTGGCACGCGCCGGCGGCGCCAACCCGACCCGCGGCTGAACGGCAACAGGGGCAGGCATGGCCACATCGACCCGAGACCTGCAACTGCTGGCACGCGAGATGCGCGGCCGGGCGCCGGTGCGCGGTTCGCTGCTGCTGTTCGTGATCCTGCTGTTTCTGGCGCTGGCCATCGTCTGGGCACACCGCACCGAACTTGACGATGTCACCCGCGCCGACGGGCGCATCGTGCCCTCGCGGCAGGTGCAGGTGATCCAGGCGGCCGAATCCGGCGTGTTGCAGGCGCTGCATGTGATCGAGGGCGATGTCGTCGAGGCCGACACCCTGCTGATGGAGCTTGACCGCACCATGCTGGCCAGCCAGCTGGATCAGGAAATGCAGCGCGCGCATGGTCTGATGGCGCGCATAATCCGCCTGCAGGCCGAAATCGACGGGCGCGATCTGACCTTCCCCGAAGAGCTGGTTCTGGCGACACCGTCGGTGGTGCGGTCGGAAACGGCGCTGTTCGCGGCGCGGCGCGACGAACTGGCAGACCAGATCGACGTTCTCGAACGCCAGCGCGTCCAGCGTCGGCAGGAATACGAGGAAGCGCAGGTCGACCGCACCACCGCCGAAGCCACGCTTTCGCTGATTGCCGAAGAGGTGGCAATCATGGCGCCGCTGGTGGAACGGCGGATGGAGCCCGAAACCACCATGCTGGCCCTGCGCCGCAACGAGGCCGAATGGCAGGGGCGGCGGGTACGGGCCGGTGCGACGCTTGAACGGTTGCAGTCCGCGCTGGACGAGATCGACGACCGTGTGCGTGCGCTGCGCAGCGGCGCCCGCGCCGCCGCGTTGTCGGAACTGTCCATCGCCACCGCCGAACTGGCCGAACTCGAACCGCGGCTGCCGGCGCTGTTGCAGCGTGTGACCCGGTCAGAGCTGCGCGCCCCGGTCCGCGGCATCGTCAACCGCATCAACCTGACCACGCTCGGCGGGGTCGCACAGGCCGGCGAAACGCTGATCGAGATCGTGCCGCTGGACGACACGCTGCTGGTCGAGGCCTATGTACGGCCTGCCGATATCGCCTTTCTCTATCCGGGCCAGCCGGTGAAGGTGAAGATCACTGCCTACGACTTTTCCCGCTATGGCGGACTTGACGGAGAGATCACCCGCATCGGCGCCGATGCCACCCGCCGGCCGGACCGTGACGAACAGGCCTTTGTCGTGCAGGTGCGCACCGAAACCAACATCCTCGACGCCGACGGCGAGGCGCTGGAGATCATCCCCGGCATGGTGGCCGAGATCGACATCCTGGCCGGCCGCAAGACGATTCTGGAATACCTCACCCGGCCGGTGATCCGGGTCAAGGAACGCGCGCTCAGGGAATGACCGGCAGCGTCCCTGTCAGTCCGCCACCAGGCCGGCCTCGAGCAGCGCCCGCACGGCATCGGGCATCGGTGCCGATGCGCGGGTCTCGGGGCTGAAGAACACCTCGACCACGTCGCAGGTGGCGTGCAGCGCGCCGGTGTCGGCATGCAGCATCCGAAACCCGAAAACCGTGCTGCGGGTACCGATGCGGGTGACCGCCCCATCGATCACGATCAGGTCTCCGGCCGTCAACTCCCGGACAAACCGTGTTTTTGCCTCGGCGGTGACGGTGTGCACGCCGTGTTCGGGGATCATCCGCGAATAAGGCAGGCCCAGCCGTGTCCATATGTGATAGCAGGCATCGTCAAAGAACGGTGCATAGTGGCGCACGTTCATGTGCCCGAAATGGTCGTGATGCCAGGGGTGGATCACCCCGCGCAGAAGTTCCGGACGGTCCATGACAGCCTCTCCGTTTCCGGCAGGCAGGGTGCCCCGACAGGCAGGCCGGCGCAAGCCTTGCCATCAGCCGCCGAACAGGCGCCACAGCAGAAAGACCGCCGCCGCGACCGGCAGGCTGCGGCCGACTATGAAGATCCGCCAGGACCACCAGCGCGACTTTGCACCCAGCGCATAAACCACCTTGCCCGGCGGCAGCACCCAGCACAGCAGGCCCGCCCCGATCACACCCGAGGCAATGACGACATTGGTGCCGCCGAACTGGTCCATGAAATCCAGAAACGGCATTCCCGCCACCGTCAGCCCCACCGGCGAAAAGCTCAGCGCCGAAGGGATGCCCAGCACCACCATCAGCAGCAT
>SKWP01000296.1 GCA_007128865.1 Paracoccaceae bacterium | reverse complement strand
TGCTTCCCGAACGGATCAAACAGTTCCGGTATCAGGCGGTTGCGGCGTTGGTCGCCTCGGCCAGGCTGCCGCGCGACCAGAGCCTCAGAATCCGCCAGCCGATCGGCAGGATCGCCAGCGTCGCCACCACCAGCGCGACGGCCGCTGCCGTCCTGATGACGGGTGCCTCCAGGTCCGGCACAGAGCGGGAAAGCGCCAGCAGCGCCGCCGCAAAGGCCGCCAGAGGAAAGGTAAAGGCCCCCCACATGGCGCTGAAACCCGCTGCCGTCAGCCAGCGCGCGCGGGCAACAAATGCAGCAAACAGGATCACCGCCAGCATCCCGAACCCCTGTGCAGGCCCGGAAAGGCCGGTCAGCACCCCGACCTGCACGAACAGGCAGGCCGGAGCGAGATGGATGGCCAGCAACGGGCGCAGCGGCGCAGGCGGCGGGGCGGCAAGGAACTGGCGCAACCCCAGCGCCCAGATCGGCACCGCCGCGACGATGCTGGCATAAAGGATCGCCCGCCCTGCCGCCTCAAGGCCCATCGGAACCAGCGGCAGCGGCGCAAGCACGAAACCCACGAACACCAGATGCCACACCGGCGCCGGCGGGCGGGATTCGGCCGGCCCGGTTGCAAGGCGGTGGACAAACAGCAGCGCCTGCCCCAGGTGCCCGGCCAGCGCCGCCACCGCAACCGCCATGGCCAGGCCCGGCGCATAGGGCAGCAGGACCAGCGCCAGCAGCATCGCGCCCATCGTTGCCGCGGCCATCCCGGCCACCCCCGGCACCGTGCGCGCCTCGTCAAACACCACGCCGGGCCTGCGCAGCGGCTTGCTGAGCCAGGCGACCAGCGCAAGCGCATAGACCAGCGAAACCGCCCCGAGAAAGGCCTCGGCCAGCCCCGCACCCGGCCCCGGGCCGGGAAGCGCCGCGGTGCCGAACCATGCCCGCCAGCCCAGCCCCAGCCCCAGCAGGCCAAGAAGCGGCGGAAAGACTGCCGGCGGCGTGCGCCGCCACATCCCGGCCCCGGCTGTTGCCCGTTTCGGCTGCATTGCGCGATACTCCGTCTGGCCCCTTTGGCGGCCAAGCTGCCCCCGCTGCCGCCGGCATGCAAGCGAAAGCAGGCGGCTGCGGGCGGCGTCTTTCCGCCCAGGCGCCAGATCCCGGGGGTGTACCGCATCAACAGGGCGCTTGCGCGAGGCGGCATGGCTTGGCAGCATGCAGGCTGCGTCAGGCAAGACAGGGGAATCGCTTTTGGCATCAGGTGCGCCGGTCAGCCCGCCGCTGCGCGACGGCAGCAGCGAAACCGTTCTGGAATTCCCCGACAACCGGCTGCTTGTCGATCTGTGTGGTGAATTCGACCGCAATCTTGCCCAGATCGAACATGGCTTCGAGGTGCAGATCCTGCGCCGCGGCAATATCCTGCAGGTGATGGGGCCGGAAGCCGCGCGCACCCGCGCTGCGGAAGTTCTGGACTATCTCTATCGCCGGCTCGAGGAAGGCCGGCCACTTGACGCCGGCGTTCTGGACGGGGCGTTGCGCTTTGGCAGCGAGGCGCGGCGAAGCCGGGCCGGCGAGGCCGGCGCCGATGCCCAGCTCGAGATGTTCCGCTCCGGCCCGATGCAGATCCGGACCCGGCGCAAGACCGTGGAGCCCCGCACCGAAGCCCAGCAGGCCTATGCCAGGGCGCTGTTTTCCAACGAGATGTGCTTTGGCATCGGCCCGGCCGGCACCGGCAAGACCTATATCGCGGTGGCGGTGGCGGTTTCCATGTTCGCCGAAGGCCATGTTGACCGGATCGTGCTGTCGCGCCCGGCGGTGGAGGCCGGCGAAAGGCTGGGTTTCCTGCCCGGCGACATGAAGGAAAAGGTCGACCCCTACATGCAGCCGCTTTACGACGCGCTGGCCGATTTTCTGCCCGGCAAGATGCTGGCGCGTCTGATCGAGGAGCGGCGCATCGAAATCGCGCCTCTGGCCTTCATGCGCGGGCGCACCCTGTCGAACGCCTTCGTGGTGCTGGACGAGGCCCAGAACGCCACCGCGCTGCAGATGAAGATGTTCCTGACCCGGCTGGGCGAAGGGTCGCGCATGGTCATTACCGGCGACCGCAGCCAGATCGACCTGCCGCGAGGCGTGACCAGCGGCCTGGGGGACGCAGAGCGTATCCTTGACGGGGTCAAGGGCGTTTCCTTCAGCTATTTCACTTCGGCCGATGTGGTCAGGCATCCGCTGGTGGCGCGGGTCATCGAAGCCTACGAACGCGACGATGCCCGGCGCTGAGGCCGGACCGGAACCTTCCGGCGGCCCGGTCGACTGCATCGTGGAAGACGATCGCTGGCTCGAGGCCGGCATCGAGGCGCTGGCCAACCGCGCGGTCCGGGCGGCGCTGGGCTTTCTGGGGCATGAACCGGGCGGCTTTCTGGTGGCGCTGCTGGCTGCCGACAATGCCCGCATCGCGGCGCTGAACGCCGAATTCCGCGGCAAGCCGGTGCCGACCGATGTGCTGTCATGGCCGGCGGCAGAGCTGGCCGCCGCGCGCCCCGGCGCCATCCCGCGCGCGCCCGTTGCCGGCACCGTCGATGACCCGTGCGAGCTTGGCGATATCGCGCTGGCCTGGGAAACCTGCGTGCAGGATGCCGCAGCCGGCGGGGTGCCGCTGGCCGATCACCTGACCCATCTTGTCGTTCACGGGCTGCTGCACCTGTTGGGTTTCGATCACGAAGACGACGCCGATGCAGCGCTGATGGAACGAACCGAGGCAGAAATACTTGCCGAACTGGGCATCCCCGACCCATATGGACACACGGGCCCGGATGGCCCGGTTTGATGGAAGGAACAGATGAACGATTCGGACGGCGGTTCTGGAGCGGCGCGGCGCGCGCTGGACCAGGCCGAAGGCCCCCAGAGGGGCATCATGGGGCGCATACTGGATGCCTTGCGCTCCGGCGAGAATGACGAGGACGACAGCGAGGGAACCGGCGCCGCCGTGCGCAGCCTGATACCCGGGCTGGCAAAGCTGCAACGCTTGCGGCTGGAGGATGTCGCCATCCCCAAGGCCGAGATCGCCGCGGCACCCGTCGACACCGATCTGCGGGGGCTGGTCGAACGGTTCCGGGAAAGCGGCTATTCGCGGCTGCCGGTCTATGACGAAACGCTCGACCGCCCTCTGGGGCTGGTTCTGCTCAAGGATCTGGCGTTGAACTACGGCTTCAACGGCAGCGGCGGCAGTTTCGAACTGCGCCCATTGCTGCGGCCGATGATCTATGCGCCGCCGTCGATGCCGCTGGCCGTGCTGTTGCAGAAGATGCAGGCCGAGCGCATCCACCTTGCGCTGATGATCGACGAATACGGCGGTGTTGACGGGCTGGTGACGATCGAGGATCTGATCGAACAGGTGGTGGGCGAGATCGAGGACGAACACGACACCGAAGAGGAAGGCTATTGGCAGCACGAGGCAACGGGGGGCTATCTGGCGCTGGCGCGTGCGCCCCTGACCGACTTCGAGGCCGAGATCGGCATGTCGCTGCTGCCCGAAGGCATGGAGGACGAGATCGATACGCTGGGCGGGCTGGTCTTTGTGCTGTCGGGCCGGGTTCCGGGCCGTGGCGAGGTCATCCCGCATCCCGAAGGTATCGAATTCGAGGTGGTCGATGCAGACCCGCGCCGCATCAAACGGCTTCGGGTACGCCTGCCCGATTTCGTGGCGCGATCCACGCCTGGTGTGCTGGCCGCAGGCGCATGAACCCGGCCGGCGCCGAAACCGGGCGCCGCGCGCGCCCGTTGCAACCGCGAACCGTCACATCCCCCCGGTCCGCAGTCGCCGCTGAAATCCCGCGCAACCGGTTGAAGCGGCAGCCATGAAGGGGCCGGGCCGGCTGGCGCGGTCGCGCGCGCGCCTCAGGTCGGTTTTCGACCCGCCGGGCTGGCGCTGGATGCTGGCTGCCCTTGGCTGCGGCGGGCTGGCGGCGCTGGGTCAGGCGCCGCTGGGCTGGTGGCTGGCAACGCTGGCCGGCGTTGCCGCGGTGGTGGCGCTGACGTCGGGCGGATTGCCCGGGCAAGGCTGGCCGCAGCCGCGGGCGGGCGCCGGGCGCAGCTTCTGCCTCGGCTGGGCGGCGGGCAGCGGGTATTTCGCCGTGGCGCTGTTCTGGATCGTCGAGCCGTTCATGGTCGACCCGGTGCGGCACGGCTGGATGGCGCCTTTCGGGCTTTTCTTCATGGCTGCCGGGATGGCGCTGTTCTGGGGCGCGGCGGGGGCAGCGGCGGCGGTGCTGGCGCCGGACCGGCCGGGCCGGCGGGCGCTGGCCATGATTGCGGCGCTGGGGATGGCCGAACTTGCGCGCGGCCATCTGCTGGGCGGCTTTCCCTGGGCGCTGGTCGGGCATGTCTGGATCGACACACCGCTTGCACAGCTTGCCGCCATCATCGGCGCATCCGGGCTTACGGCACTGACAATCACGGCGGCGGGCGCGCCGGCGGCCGGCGCACTGGCCGCCGCGCAGGGCCGCCGCATCATGTCGGCGCTGCTGGCCACCGCAGTTGCCGTGGCGGTGCTGGTGGCCGGCTGGCAATGGGGGGCGGCCCGGCTTTCGGATCCGGGCGTCACGGCATCGGCCGAACCGGCGCCGCTGCGGCTGCGCATGGTGCAACCCAACGCACCGCAGCATCTGAAATGGCGGGCCGATCTGGCCTGGTTCTGGTTCGAACGGCAGCTTGACCTGACGGCGGCGGTACCGGCTGCGGGCGAGCCTGCACCCGATCTGGTGATCTGGCCCGAAACGGCCATACCCTGGCTGCTCGAAGACGCATGGTATGCCCTGACGATGATCGCCGAAGCCGCGGGCGGCGCATCGGTTGCCATCGGCGTGCAGCGGCGCGAGGCCGGCAGGCATTTCAATTCGCTTGCGGTGATCGAACCCGACGCGGAAATCGCGGCGCTCTACGACAAGCATCACCTTGTTCCGTTCGGTGAATATGTGCCGCTTTCCGGTCTGATCGCCGACACGCCGCTGGCCGGGCTTGCCGGCCGGGCGCTGGCCGGTTTCAGCCCCGGCCCCGGCCCGGAACTGATGGACCTTGGCGCGGCCGGGATGGTGGCGCCGATGATCTGCTACGAAACGGTGTTTCCCCGTCATCTGCGCGCGGTCGAACGGCCGGACTGGATCCTGCAGGTGACCAATGACGCCTGGTTCGGACGCATTTCGGGCCCGTACCAGCATCTTGCCCAGGCGCGTTTCCGGGCGGTGGAATTCGGCCTGCCTGTGGTTCGGGTGGCCAACACCGGGGTTTCGGCGGTGATCGATGGCCGCGGGCGGGTGGTGGCGGCGATGCCGCTGAACGTCGCCGGCTGGCTCGATGCCGAGCTGCCCGATGCGCTGCCCCCCACGCCTTTTGCGCGCGCCGGCGAGGCACCGCTTGCGGCCCTGCTGTCGCTGATTCTGATGCTGCTTGCCGGGCTTCGCCTTCGCCGGCGGGATTGACCTTGGCCGGGGCGCAGGCTAAGCGGCGCGCTCAGACCGCCACAACGGCTTCCTGGCGTGGCGCGTTTCATACAATGGAGCACTTCCCCGATGAGCAGAAAAGACTTCCTCTTCACCTCGGAGTCGGTTTCCGAAGGCCATCCCGACAAGGTCTGCGACCGGATTTCGGACTCGGTCCTCGATTACCTGCTCAGCGTGGATGAAAACGCCCGCGTGGGCTGCGAGACCTTCGCAACCTCGGGTCTGGTCGTGATCGGCGGCGAGATCGGCCTGCCCGACCTGGTGGACAACGACGGCAAGGTGCTGCGCAAGGGCGCCGAACGGCTCAAGGACGTGATGGGCCGCGTGCCGCAGATCGCGCGAGACTGCATCAGGGACATCGGCTACGAACAGGACAAGTTCCACTGGAACACCTGCCATGTGCTGAACTTCCTGCACGAGCAGTCGGTCCACATCGCCCAGGGCGTCGTCGGTCGCGAAGGCGCCGGCGATCAGGGTATCATGTTCGGCCATGCGGTGGACGAAACGCCGGAACTCATGCCCGCCCCGATCCAGTATTCGCATGCGATCCTGCGGCGGCTGGCCGAGGCGCGCAAGGCCGGTGAACTGCCGCAACTGGGCCCCGACGCCAAGAGCCAGCTGACCGTGCGCTATGCCGATGGCCGGCCTGTCGAGGTGACCCAGATCGTGGTGGCGCAACAGCATCTGGACCCGAAGCTTTCGAGCGACGATGTCAAGGCGATCGTGCGCCCCTATGTCGAGGAAATCCTGCCTGACGGCTGGATCACCAGGGCCACCGAATGGCACGTCAACCCCACCGGCATCTTCGTGATCGGCGGGCCGGACGGCGATGCCGGCCTGACCGGGCGCAAGATCGTGGTGGATACCTATGGCGGTTCGGCGCCGCACGGGGGCGGGGCGTTTTCGGGCAAGGATCCGACCAAGGTCGACCGTTCGGGCGCCTATGCCGCGCGATATCTGGCCAAGAACATCGTGGCCGCCGGGCTGGCAAGCAAGTGTTCGCTGCAGGTTGCCTATGCCATCGGCGTCGCCAAGCCGCTTGCGGTCTATGTAGACACCTACGGCACTGCCACGGTCGACGAGGCCGCCATCGAGGCTGCCGTCTCTGAAGTGATGGACCTGACACCCGGCGGCATCCGCCGGCATCTGGGGCTCAACCGGCCGATCTATGCCCGCACGTCGGCCTATGGCCATTTCGGCCGCGCCCCCGACGAGGATGGTGGCTTTTCCTGGGAACGCACCGACCTCGCGGACAAGCTCAGGGCCGCTGTCTGATACCCATTCCGGCTGACCGGCACGGGGCGCGGCGGCAAGGCGACGGTGTCGCCGCGCAACATTGGGTGCCCGCGCCTCGTGGATTGTCTGTTGCGCGCGCCGTCCAGCCGCATTCGGTCGCGAAGGGACGCGATCGCGCGGCGGGTCGCCTCATGTTCGACACCCCGACAAAAGGGGGGTCCGTCTGCGCTGCACGCCGCAAGCGTGACGGGCTGCTACGCGGGACGGAGTGGCCCTTGACCGTAGGCGCAGCACAGGGCAGCGCCAGACCGCCGGGTGGGCGCTGCAATGTGGATACCCGGGCGGTTTATGGTGCAAGTACATCCGACAGCGCACCGGCTTGCGACGTTGCAGGGCGCCCGCCCGTCGTGCCGGAGGCACGCCTGCGGCGTGACGGGGGCGGTCGGGCGCGGCCCGGCGGCGCTGCGCGCCTTGATTCCGGGCCAGGAGGGCAGCGTCCGCTCCGGGCCCGAAACGACCGTCGGGCATCTTCCGTCAGGTGGCCAAGACCAGCGTGCGGCACCGACGCGA
>SKWP01000468.1 GCA_007128865.1 Paracoccaceae bacterium | reverse complement strand
GTGATGGCGCTGGTGTCGAGGTCGTTCTCGACCGCGAAGATCGGGAACTGCGCCCAGGCGCCATCGGGGGGCGGGGCGCCAAGGATGCGGCCCTCAAGGTCCTGCGGCGTCTCGATGCCCAGGCTTTTCCGGCCCACGATGGCGAAAGCCGGCTTGTCGTACATCATCATGACCGCCGTCACCGGCGCATCGGGGTTCTGGTCGATGAACTTGATCAGGCTGGCCATGTCGGCAAAGCCGACCGGGTAGGCGCCGGTCGCCACCTTCGGGATCGCGTCGAGCGAGCCCTGGCCAGCGGACACTTCCACCGACAGGCCCTGGGCGGCGAAGTGGCCGTTGTCGATTGCCATGAAATAGGGCGCCGACGGCCCTTCGAAGCGCCAGTCGAGGGCGAAGGGCATCGCCGTCTGCGCAAATGCCGGTCCGGCAAGGACCAGCGCCGCGGTGCTGGCCGCTATCGTTCGCTGCATCATCTGTTGTCATCTCCGTGTTGTGGTGGGCGGTCGAGGTCGTAATTGTTCCCGCCGTATTCCTCCCGGCTCTGCGCGCGCGGTCCGCACCTGTCGAGATGGCAGCGCGCGCGCGGCCTGCGGGCGCCCCGGAACTGCGCAGCAAACGGGCGATTCGGCGATTTCTGCCGGAAATCTAGGCGAAGTTCTGCAGGCTGCCCAGTCCTTCCCGTGGTCTGTCCGAAGGCAAGTGCAGCCGCAGGCGCAGATACCCGTCCGGCGTCGTGGTCACGACTTCGGGTCGGTAGGGGGCGATGTGGCACAGGTGGCGGGCCGCGGCGGGCGCGGTATCGAACAGCAGCCGCGCGCCTGTCGGCCCAATCAGGCGGGGCGCATGGACGGGCGGGATCACGATGCGGCCGGTCGCTGCGACATAGTCGATCAGTGCTTCGCGGCCCAGCGTGGGCGGGCAGGGCAACTGCCGTGCGACGGGCCAGTGCCGGAAGACGCCGCCGCCGGCTGCCCGGTGGGCGCTGGTCACGACGATCACCACCGCCTCGGGGTCCAGCGGGCGGCCATTGATGCGGGCGCGCACCACGCGGCCAGCCCCGACGCCACAGGGTGTTCCGTCCAGTCGGTAGCGGGGCGGGCGCGACAGGTCGAACGCATAATCAAGGCCGATCATCGCATCCAGCGTCCAGGGCGGCACGTCCTCGGCCAGAAGCGCGGCTTCGGTGTCCGGTGCGATGCGGGCATAGTGCGACGCGGTGCGTTCCAGCCAGTCCAGCACCTCGGCCCCGGTCAGGCGCAGCGCGGTCAGCAGGTTCGGGAAGGGATAAAGGTCATGCAGGTGGCGCATGTGCAGCGCCCCGGTCGGAATGTCGGTATAGCTGTCCGGCCCGGCATTGCCGCCCGCCCGGAACGCGGGCACGGATGCCAGCACCGGGACCACCTTGGGCGGTCCGCCGGACTTCAGGTGTCGCATCCAGTGCCGAAGGGCCGCCCCGACGAGACGCTGCGCCGTGCTGTCGCCCAGCGAAGCGAAAAAACTGTCCACAGGCATCGAGGTGACGCCAATGGCCGTGCGGATATGGTCCAGCGTGCGGGCATGGGCGCTTGCGGCCGAGCGCTGCACGGTGCAGCCCCGGGCAGCCCGTTCCGGCTGTGGCGCGCCGGTTCCGTCGCTGCCCTCGTCCGCCGGTATCAACCAGGCGCTGCGGCCCGCGACCTCCCAACCCGCGCCCTGCCGTCGCAAGTTCAGCGTGATCGTGCCCAGGTGGCTGCCGCCATAGCCGGCCATGACCGCCGGTGTCCCGCCCAGCGTGCCGCGCCCGATATCGGCGCCGGGCAGGTTGGCAAACTGGGGCGCGGGGAACACGCCATGCACATGGCCAAGGCACAGTGCATCGATGCCGGGGGTTGCTGCCAGGTTGAGCACCGTTCGGGTCTCGGCCGGGGTTGCCGGGCCGGCATGGGCAAGCACGATGACGATGTCGGCCCCACGAGCGCGCAGTTCGGGCACCCAGGCGCGCGCCGCTTCGTCCATTGCGCGCGCCTCGATCCGGCCTTCCAGGCGGGCGCGCTCCCATTGCACGGTTTCCGGCGGCGCAAGGCCCAGAACGCCGATGCGGATATCCTGCGCGCTGCCGTCGCTGGCGGTCAGGCGACGGTCGAGCAAGGCATAGGGCTGCGCAAGGGTCTGGTCACGCATCGGGTTGCCGCCCCTGTGCCGGACCAGATTGCACGACAGCACGGGAAAAGGGCTGTCCCGCAGCAGCCGTTCCACCATCGGAAGGCCGAAGTCGAACTCATGATTGCCCAGTGCGACCGCATCATAGCCCAGCGCCTGCATCGCGGCGAGCATCGGGTGTGGCTCATACGCGTCCCTGGGGTCGCCAACACCGCCGAACAGCTCGCCCATCGGCCCGCCCTGCAGGAAGTCGCCGCAATCCAGCAGCACCGAATTGACCGTCCCGGACCGCAGGCGCCGGATCAGCGGCGCAAGCCGGGCCAGAGACGGAATGTCGGCGGCGCGATCGGCCAGATAGTCGTAGGAGAGAAGATGCATGTGCAGGTCAGTGGTGCACAGGATCGTCAGATCGGCCTGTACCGGTTGCTGGCGGTCTCGCGTGGTGTCACGCGCATGGGACAGCGGCCTTGCAGAATCTGAAAAGCGTTCGCCCCGCACGAAATACCCTTAATGCAATGAACAGCCTCGATATCTGAAAAGTAGTATTCAGTCGATACTTTATTCCGGCAAGCCCAGAGTCGCACTGCGCATCGCAAAACGCGATTATGTGGCGTGATCGCCACGGGTCCGGCACTGGTGTCCTTCTGCCCCCCTTGCCGCCGGTTCGCCACGCCGGGCATGGGCGAACCGCAACATGGGGCGCAGCGGGCAATGCGGGACAGGCAGATCACCTTTGGCGGCGGCGCGCTGGATCGCGCCGGGCTGGTGCGGCGCGACGGTTCGGCGGTAGCCGCCCTGATCGCCCGCCCCGAAGCACGGGTTCTGCCGGTCTGGCGCGGCAAGCCGCTGCTGGCGGGCGCCGACCGCGACCGTCTGGGCTGGCTGACGCCCGATCATCCGGTGCTGCGGCTGGCCGACAATGGGCTGGTGCTGCTGGGCCTGTCGCCGCAGGGACCGCGGCTGGCCGCCGATCTGTCGGCCTGGGAACCGCCGGATCTGGATGCCGCCGCGCTGGCCGCGTTTTCCGATCCGACCGAACAGCACCACCCCGACCTGGCCGCCGATCACCGCTTTGCCGAGCTGCGCGGCGCCATGACCCGGCTGTCGGCGCTGGATGCCGAATGCGCCGCGACCGCCCGCGCGATTCTGGGCTGGCACCGCAGTCACCGCTTCTGCTCGGCCTGCGGGGCGGCCAGCGTCATGGCCGAGGCCGGCTGGCGGCGCACCTGCCCGGCCTGCGGCACGCATCACTTTCCGCGCAGCGATCCGGTAGTGATCATGCTGGTTACGCGCGGCGACCGGCTGCTGGTCGGTCGTTCGCCGGGTTGGCCGCCGGGGATGTATTCGCTCCTGGCCGGGTTCGTGGAGCCGGGCGAGACGATCGAGGCCGCCGTGCGCCGCGAGGTGGCCGAGGAGACGCGCATCCCCGTCGGCCGCGTGCGCTACCTCGCCTCGCAACCCTGGCCGTTTCCGTCCTCGCTGATGATCGGCTGCGCCGCCGAGGCGCTGGACGATGCCATCGACCTTGACCGTACCGAGGTGGAGGACGCCGTCTGGATCGACCGCGCCACCCTGCGCGCGATGCTGGCGGGCGCCCATCAGACGATGCGCGCGGCCCGCCCCGGCTCCATCGCGCGGCACCTGACCGAGCGCTGGCTGGCCGAAGGCCCCGGCTGACCGCCCCGGCGCCGCGCAGGGCCTGCGCCTAGACCCGCTGCGGATCGGCCGGATAGACGCCGAGGATCTTCAGGTCGGTGGTGAAATACCGTAGCTCTTCCAGCGCCAGGATCACGTTCGGATCGTCCGGGTGCCCCTCGATATCGGCAAAGAACTGCGTCGCGGTGAACGAGCCGTCGACCATGTAGCTTTCCAGCTTGGTCATGTTCACGCTGTTGGTCGCGAATCCGCCCATCGCCTTGTAAAGCGCGGCCGGGATGTTTCGCACGCGAAACACGAAGCTGGTCATCATCCGCCCCGAGGTGCCGCGCCGCGACAGATCGGCGGTGCGCGACATGATCAGAAAGCGCGTGGTGTTGTGGTCCTGATCCTCGATATGCCGTGCCAGCACCTGCAACCCGTAGACCCGCGCCGCCAGTTCCGAGGCCAGCGCCGCCACGGTGGGATCGCCCCGTTCGGCCACCTCGCGGGCGGCGCGGGCGTTGTCGGTCGTCACCTCGCCCGCGATTCCGTTGCTGCGCAGGAAGCCCGCGCATTGCGGCAGCAGCACGAGGTGGCACAGCGCCTTCTGCACCCGGTTCAGTTCGGCCCCCGGGACAGCCAGCAGGTTGATGTGCACCCGCACGAAGGCCTCGTCGATGATGTGCAGCCCCGAGGCCGGCAGCAGCCGGTGGATGTCGGCGACCCGCCCGTAGGTGGAATTCTCGACCGGAAGCATCGCCAGATCAGCTTTGCCCGACCGCACCGCGTCGATCACATCTTCGAATGTGCGGCAGGGCATCGCCTCCATCTCGGGGCGGGCGCTGTGGCAGGCTTCGTGCGAATAGGCGCCCGGCTCGCCCTGAAACGCGATGCTTGCGGTCATTTCAATCGGTCCCGGTTGGGGCCCCGGGCGGATGCGCGGCCTGCGGCCGACACCCGGTGGGGCGTCAGGTCGCGCTAACTACCGCTTGAACATAGAAAGGTGAAGCGGATAGATACCTCGGAAAACCGAATTTACCCCGGGACGGCGACATGTTCGACACGATAACCCTGACCAAGGCGTTCGGCTCGCTCTGTGCGGCGCTACTGGTGTTCATGGTCGGCAAGACCATCGCCGACGGCATCTTTCAGCCAGGCAGCCGGCACCTGCCGCCTGCCTTCGTGATCGACACCGGCGTCGACGATGTAGACGACGACGCGCCGGCAGTGGCCGAATTGAGCTTGGACGAAGCCCTGGCCGTAGCCGATGCCGCTGCGGGCGAGCGTCTTTGGGGCCAGTGCCGCGCCTGTCACGTGGTTGACGATACCCGCAACGGCGTCGGCCCCTACCTTGTGAACGTCATGGGCCGCGAGATCGGCGCAGTGGACGGGTTCCGCTACTCCGGCGCGCTGCCGGACGGGGTCTGGACCGCCGACGCGATGTCCGAGTTCATCCGCAGCCCGCGCAACTGGGCGCCGGGCACGTCCATGAGCTATGCCGGCATGTCCAGCGTCACCGACCGCGCCAACCTGATTGCCTACATCGCCAGCTTCTCGCCCGACTGGGAATGGGAAGGCGGCGTTGACGAGGCCGCTGTCGAGCCTGAGGCGCCAGTGGAAGAGCCGGTTGAGGAAGCCGCGGTTGAGCCCGAAGCCCCCGCCGAGGACGAGGCGCCCGCCGAGGAAGCCGTCGAAGAGGCTGCGGTGGAGCCTGAGGCCCCGGTCGAGGAGGCGGTTGAAGAGGCCGCGGTGGAGCCCGAGGAGGCTGCCGATGAGGCCGTCGAGGAGGCCGCGGTTGAGGCCGAGGCCCCCGCCGAGGAAGCGGTTGAGGAAGCCGCTGTTGAACCCGAGGCCCCGGCCGAGGAGGCTGTCGAGGAAGCTGCCGTTCAGTCCGAAGCCCCCGCCGAGGAAGCGGTTGAGGAAGCCGCTGTTGAACCCGAAGCCCCCGCTGAGGAAGCCGTGGAAGAGGCCGCCGTCGAAGCCGAAGCCCCCGCCGAGGAGCTTTCGCCCATCGCCGCCGCTTTCGCCAACGGCGATGCGGCTGCCGGTGCGCGGATCTGGCGTCAATGCGCGGCCTGCCACGCGGTCGATCAGCAGCGCAATCTGGCCGGTCCCTATCTGACCGGCGTGATCGGCCGCGAGATCGGCAGCGTCGAGGGCTTCCGCTATTCCGGCAACCTGCCCGAGGGGGTCTGGACGCTGGAGGAGCTTGATGCCTTCCTCGAGAACCCGCGCGCCTATGCGCCGCGCACCACGATGAGCTTCAACGGCCTGCGCAGCCTTGAGGATCGCGCCAATGTGCTGGCCTTCATCGACTCGCACGACTGAGGCGCCGCCAGAACCGGAACAGGCCACCCCTGCCAAGCGCAGCGGGTGGCCTTTTCTTGCGCCGCTCTTCGGTTTTCACGCAATATCACGCAATCGAAACTTGTGACTTGCGGGCGCCTCGCACTAGCTTGCTGGAAATGTGAAGCAGGACTGTCACGAATGGCCTGCCGCCAGCCCCTGCAGACGGAGGATCCCGGAATGCCGCACCCCGCCGCCCGCCGCCCCGAGACGCACAGCCGCGCCACCGTCCGCGCCGACACTCGCCGAAGCGAGGGGATCGGAGCCATGCGTCTTGCGCTGGGCGGCCTGATCGCGGCGGCAGCCTTCGTCGTGGCGCAACCGGCGTTCCCGGCAGCCAGCGAAGACGGGGTGATTGTCGCCCACGGCATCGGCACGTTTGACGCCCTGAACCTGCCCGCCGACTTCACGCACCTTCCCTATGTCAACCCCGAGGCCCCGCGCGGTGGCGAGATCTCGATCTGGAGCATGGGCGGCTTCGACTCCATGCACCCCTACACCACCCGGGGTCGGGCCGGCGCGCTGTCGTCGATCTTCTTCGAGTCGCTGCTGACCGGCACGGCAGACGAGATCGGCGCCTCGTACTGCCTTGTGTGCGAGACGATGGAGTATCCCGAGGACCGCTCCTGGGTGATCTTCAACCTGCGGCCCGAGGCGCGGTTTTCCGACGGCAGCCCGCTGACAGCAGAGGATGTGCTGTTCTCGTATGAAATCCTGCTGGAAAAGGGCTTGCCCGACTTCCGCGCGGTGCTGGCACAGCAGGTCGACACCGTTGAAGTGCTGGACGACCATCGTATCAGGTACACCTTCCGCGAGGGCTGGCCGACCCGCGACCTGCCGGCGCTGGTGGGCGGCCTGCCGATCTTTTCCCGCGCCTTCTATGTCGAGAACGACCGCGATTTCGAAGCCTCGTCGATGGAGCCGCTGCTGGGTTCGGGACCCTACACGCTGGGCCGTCTGTCGGCGGGGCAGACCATCGTCTATCAGCGCAACCCCGACTACTGGGGCTGGCATTTGCCGATCATGCAGGGCCGGTCCAACTTCGACCGCATCCGGATCGAGTATTTCGCCGACTATGACGCCGCCTTCGAGGCGTTCAAGGCCGGCACCTATCACTTCCGCACCGAGGCGCGCGCCGCGCTCTGGGCGCAGGGGTATGACTTTCCGGCCCTGACCCG
>SKWP01000267.1 GCA_007128865.1 Paracoccaceae bacterium | reverse complement strand
CGATCTGCGAGGCCGAGGCGCTGGCCGATTCGATCCGCTGGCCGGTGGTTGAACCCGAACGCCCCGGCCACGCCGGCGTGCGTGCCTTTCAGTCGGTGCTGCTTGACCTCGGCCACCGGCTGGGCCTGCCCGGCATGGTCCGGGACGACGGCAGCCCGGTGTTTCGCGATTATGCCGATTACATGGTCAACCACATCCGCCGGCCGGGCATCGGCCCGCTTGCCGGCTGGCGCGGCGCCGATGGCAGCGGCAAGGGCAGGGGCGATCCGAACCCCGACCAGATCAACCGCTATATCGAGAATGGCGGCTTCTGGATCGATTACATCCCCGACGAGGCGCAGTTCTACAAGCCTTGGAACGCTGCCTATCAGGATTGGGCGGTGGCGCGCGGGATCTATGACAGCCCGCAGCCTTATGTCTTCAACCTGTGGTCGGAACCGTTGCGCCGCTTCCAGCTTGCCGCCGAAGGGCATGGCGAACGGCAACCACCCGATCACCTGCGCGACCGTCTGCGCATCGCCTGCGATCCGCTGCCGTTGTGGTACGAGCCCTTCGAACAGGCCGCAACCAGCAGCAAGGAGTTTCCGCTGCATGCGCTGACCCAGCGGCCCATGGCGATGTACCATTCATGGGGGTCGCAGAATGTGTGGCTGCGTCAGATCCACGGCTACAACCGGCTCTACATTCCCGGTGCGGTCTGGGACGAACAGGGCTTTGAGGAAGGCGACTGGGCCTATGTGACCTCGGCGCATGGCCGCATCCGGGTGCCGGTGGCGCGGATGGATGCGCTCAACCCCGGTACCGTCTGGACGTGGAACGCCATCGGCAAGCGCGCCGGTGCCTGGGGCCTGAGCCCCGGTGCGCCCGAAGCGACCCGCGGTTTCCTGCTCAACCATCTGATCGGCGAGCTTCTGCCCGACGCGGGCCAGGCCGGCCGGCATCGCGCCAACAGCGACCCGGTAACAGGCCAGGCCGCATGGTTCGACCTGCGCGTGCGCATCGAACGCACCCCGCCGCCGCCCGAGGCACGCAGCGAACCGGGTTTTGCGCCGCTGGCATCCCCGGTCGGCCACGGCCCGCAGACGGTGACCCACGGGGCCGCCTTCCTGAAGACGGAGAAAGCCTGATGACAGCCCTGCCACCGCCCCCCAAGCGCAAGCTCGGCCTCGTGATCGATCTGGATACCTGTGTCGGCTGCCATGCCTGCGTGACCTCGTGCAAGGAATGGAACAGCCAGGGCTATGGCGCACCGCTGGCCGATGTGGATGCCTATGGCGACAACCCGCTGGGCAGTTTCCTCAACCGGGTGCATGCCTTCGAGGTCACCCCCGCCGAACCCGAGGCGCCGCCGCAGATCGTGCATTTCCCGCGTTCATGCCTGCATTGCGACGATGCACCCTGCGTTACCGTCTGCCCCACCGGCGCCAGCTACAAGCGCGCCGATGACGGCATCGTGCTGGTGAACGAGGATATCTGCATCGGATGCGGCCTGTGCGCCTGGGCCTGCCCCTATGGTGCGCGCGAAATGGACCCGGCCGAACAGGTGATGAAGAAATGCACGCTCTGCGTCGACCGCATCTATAACGACGCCCTGCCGGAAGAAGACAGGGTGCCGGCCTGCGTCAAGGCCTGCCCGGCCGGTGCGCGCCATTTCGGCGATATTGCCGACCCCGACAGCGCCGTGTCGAAGCTGGTGGCCGAACGCGGCGGGTTCGACCTGATGCCCGAACAGGGCACCAAGCCGGTCAACAAATACCTGCCGCCACGCCCGAAGGACCGGCTCGCAACCCAGGCCGCGCCGATGAACCGCGACGCTGCGGTACGTCCGGAGGGCGGATTTCTGGGCTGGCTGGACCGTGCGCTGGAACGGCTTTGATGCAGCACACGCCTGATTTCTTCGGCAGTGCCGCCGGCCTGACCGACCGGCGCCTGTGCTGCGCCATTCAACCGAAACGACAGGACAAAGCCCGCCCATGCATCCCGCACCTTCTCTGATCGTCTTCACCACCCTGTCGGGGCTCGGCTTCGGGCTGCTGTTCTGGCTTGGCATCGGTCTGCCGGAAAAGACCGGGTTTATGGCCTTTGTGCTCTATGCGCTCGGTTACGGGCTTGCCTGTGCCGGGTTGCTGGCCTCGACCTTCCACCTTGGCCACCCCGAACGGGCGCTGCGCGCCTTTACCCAGTGGCGCACCAGCTGGCTGTCGCGCGAGGCGGTGCTGGCGGTGGCAACCCTGCTGCTGATGGCGCCGCACGCCGCCGGGGCGGTGTTCCTGTCCACGCCGCTGCCGGTGCTGGGGGCGATTGCCGGTATCCTGTCGCTGGTCACGGTGGTGGCAACGGCGATGATCTATGCCTCGATCCGGGCGGTGCCGCGCTGGCATCACTGGAGCGTGCCGCCGGTGTTTCTGACCGCGGCGCTGGCGGGCGGTGCGCTGCTGGCCGGAAACCTGCTGTGGGCGGGGCTGCTGCTGATCCTGTTCGGCGCGGCGCTGGCGCTGCACTGGGCCATCGGCGATACCCGCTTTGCCGCAGCCGGATCAAACGCGGGCACCGCCACCGGGCTGG
Organism: Paracoccaceae bacterium; assembly: GCA_007128865.1. Classification (GTDB taxonomy): domain Bacteria; phylum Pseudomonadota; class Alphaproteobacteria; order Rhodobacterales; family Rhodobacteraceae; genus Rhodobaculum. Next base: position 4,824 of record SKWP01000267.1, on the reverse strand, counting down.
GCCGGATCGGCAAGGTGCGCCTGTTCGAGCCGCCCCATTCCGGCGACAACTACCTGCTGCGCGAGATGGTCCATCGGGTCGGCCGCAAGCATGCCGGGCGGTTGCGGGTGCTGGCGCTGCTGCTGGGTGCGGTACTGCCGGCGATCCTGCTGATGCTGCTGCCGGGTTCCTACTGGCTGGCCGGCGTTGCCGCGGCGCTGCACCTGGCCGGTGTGCTGGCCAGCCGCTGGCTGTTCTATGCCCAGGCCGAACATGTGGTCGGCCTCTATTACGGCCGCTGAGGTGGGGTTCATCCCCCGCGCCGCCGCCGCCGGCCGGATTGCGCCGCGGCGCCGAAATCCGGCGCCGGCAGGGTGACGGCGCGCGCCAGTTCCGGAAACGGGTCGCTGGCATGGGGCAGGGCGTTGGCGGCCACGAAATGGGCCTGAAAGGCCGGTTCGACCGCTGTCTCGATCTTGACGATGCGGGTCACCATGGCCGCCACCTCGGCCCGCGCGGCACGGCTGCACAGCGCCATCCGCGCGCCGGTACCTGCGGCATTGCCGGCCGATGTCACCCGGTCCAGCGGCGCATCGGGGATCATCCCCAGTACCATCGCATGCAGCGGCGAGATATGCGCGCCGAAGGCCCCGGCCAGCACGACCCGGTCCACACGATCCACCCCGAGCCGGTCCATCAGCAGCCGCGCCCCGGCATAGAGCGCCGATTTGGCAAGCTGGATCGCCCGGATATCGTTCTGCGTCACGGTGATCCGCGGCCCGCCGCCGGCGCTGGCATCATGCAGCAGATAGGCATGGGTGCGCCCCTCGGCCTCGCAGCGGGGCGAGCCCGTCGCCGCGGCGCTGCCGATCCGGCCCGAGGCATCCAGCAGGCCGGCCATGCGCATCTCGGCCACCGCCTCGATGATGCCCGAACCGCAAATCCCGGTGACCCCGGTTGCCGCTGTCGCCGCGGCAAAGCCCGGCTCATCGGACCACAGATCGCAGCCGATGACCCGAAACCGCGGCTCGCCGGTTTGCGGATCGATCCGCACCGCCTCGATCGCCCCCGGCGCGGCGCGCTGGCCCGAGGATATCTGCGCGCCCTCAAACGCCGGCCCGGTGGGCGAGGAACAGGCCAGAACGCCATGTGTCCGGCTGCCGAGCAGAATCTCGGCATTGGTGCCCACATCGACCACAAGCACCAGATCCGGCGATGCCTCCGGCGCCTCGGACAGGGCAACCGCCGCAGCATCGGCGCCCACATGCCCGGCGATGCAGGGCAGAACATGCAGCCGGGCGCCCGGGTTGACCGACCGCAGCCCAAGCTCGGCCGCTGCCAGCCGCAGCGCCCCCGATGTGGCCAGCGCAAAGGGTGCCTGCCCCAGTTCCACCGGGTCGATGCCCAGCAGAAGATGGTGCATCACCGGATTGCAGACCAGCACCGCCTCCACGACATCGCGCGCCGCGATGCCTGCCTCGGCCACCAGCCCGGCAACCAGCGTGTCGAGCCCGTCCCGCACCGCCGCGGTCATTTCCGCAGCGCCGCCGGGGTTCATCATCGCATAGGAAACCCGGCTCATCAGATCCTCGCCGAAACGGATCTGCGGGTTCATCACCCCGCCCGAGGCGCGCACCGCGCCGTCGCGCAGGTCGCACAGATGCGCCGCGATGGTGGTCGAGCCCAGGTCGATAGCCAGCCCGTAAAGCGGCCCCTCATGGAACCCCGGCCAGATATCCAGTATCCGCGGCGCGGCGCTGCCATCGTCATGCACCGCAACGGTGACCTGCCAGTTGCCCTGCCTCAGCACGGGCTGAAGCCTGGACAGGATCGCAAGATCGACTGACAAGCCGCTGATATCCCATGTCTCCTTCAGTGCCAGAAGCAGCCTTTCCAGATCCCCGCTGGGGGCGTGCATGTCGGGCTCCGCCACCGCGACAAGGAACAGCCGCACCGCCGGGTCCATGACCATGGCGCGCGCGGTGGCCTGCTTGCGGACGACCTGGCGGTGAAGCTGGCTTTCCGGGGGCACATCGATGACCACATCGGCCTCGATGCGCGCCTGGCAGCCCAGCCGGCGGCCCGGCGCCAGCCCGCGCTTCTGGCGATAGCGTTCTTCCACCGCGTTCCAGGGCGACAGGGCGCCGGGGCCGACGGTCAGGCCGAGCTTGGCAAAATGCCCGCTTCCCGGCGTCACCTGACAGCGCGAACAGATGCCGCGCCCGCCGCAGACCGAATCAAGATCGACCCCCAGTTGCCGCGCCGCCGAAAGCACCGGCGTACCCACCGCAAAGCGCCCGCGCTTGCCCGACGGCATGAAGATGACCTGTGCAAGATCGGCCATGGCGGGCCTTCCCTGAATGCTCCGAACCCCGCATATATCCCCCCGTGGCGACGCCGGAAGCCTGCATGCGACGCCCGCATGCCGTAAGCGACACGGGTGGCTGGCAAAGCCCCCGCGGCGACTGTAACTGTTGGTCGAAGCCACACAGCGAAACGCCCCTTGCCCAAGTCCCCGATCACGCGCCACTCCATGACCGGCATCTTGCCGATGGTGCTGGCCCTGTGCATCGCCGGCTGTTCGATGCCGCAGGCGATGCCACCGGCAGACGGCCCGGTTGCGGATTCTGCGGCATTTGCGGCCCTGATCGTGGGGCGCGATCTTGTCGAGGATGGCGGGGATACCCTGTTGCGCATTTCCGGCGATGGCAGCTGGCTGGAGCGGCAGCGCAACCATATTGCCGCCTCCGGAACCTGGCACTGGGGCAACGCCGGCTGGTGCCATCAGGGTCGGCGTGACGGTGCCCTGTTCGGGCCGGTCTGCGCGGCAGTCACGCGTATCGGCGCCACCCTGCGCCTTGAAACGCCCGGCGAACCGGCACGCCGGTTTCAGGTAGTCCCCTAACCGCGGGGCCGAAGTTGCGGCGATAGTTCAAGAAAGGAACGCAAGCTTCAGACCTGCAATACTTTCATGCCATGCGGCCCGCCGCGTCAGCCCTTCGTCACCCCCCTGCCTGCGCGTCCGCCCCGACGCCTGTTCAGCATGCCGGCGCGTCCCGGCAGCGCATCCAGAACCCTGCGGCGCTCATCCCAAGACATGCGGCTCCAGGCGGCGATTTCATCGATGCTGCGCAGGCATCCCGTGCAAAGCCGCGATTCGGGATGCACAACACAGATCTTCACACAGGGGCTTTGCGGCTCGTCGCGCTGCCAGGCAGTTTCGGTCATGCGGTGCTGTCTTCCTGCCCCGAGGACCGGCGCAGATGCCCGATCCGGTCCAGCGCGCCCTGCAGGATAAGCCCCGCAGCGACATGATCGATCAGTTCGGCCCGGCGCCGGCGCGACGTGTCGGCCTCCAGCAACGCGCGCTCGGCGGCCACGGTCGAAAGCCGTTCGTCCCAGAAACCGATCGGCAGATCTGTCAGGCGCGACAGGTTGCGGGCAAAGGCTCGCACCGACTGGCACCTTGGCCCCTCGCTGCCATCCATGTTGCGCGGCAGGCCCAGAACGAAGCCGCCGATATCACGCTCGGCGGCGATGGCCAGCAGCGCCGCGGCATCATCGGCAAACCGGCCGCGGCGCAGGGTGCGCAACGGGCTGGCAACCGAAAGCCGCCGGTCCGAAACCGCAACACCGATGGTCCTGGTGCCAAGGTCGAGCCCGGCAAGCGCGCGCCCGCGAGGCAGGGCCGCTGCAAACGCCCCGATATCGTCGATCGCCGCCGCCGACCGCCCCGCGGCGGCGTGCGGCGGCGGCTCTGGCGCCGTCACTGCGCGACCCCGGCGGCCTCGGCGGCGCTGCGGATAAGCTCCAGCGCCTCGGGCCGGCCACCAAAGACAACCTGCGCCTCGGCCCAGATCCCGGCCGCATCCTCGCGCGCACCAAGCACCGCATAGGCGGAAATCAGGCGCGCCCAGTCCTCGGCGGTGCCGCCCTCGTTGGCAAGCCGGTTGGCCAGACCGGCGACCATGGCGCCGATCATGTCGGCGCGGTCTTGCTCGGGCATCTCCATGGCTACGGCGATCTCGGCCTCGGTCGGCCCGCGCCGCGCCCCGGCGGGCGGCAGCGTGAACCGCACCCCGGCCTGCGCCGCAAGCGGCTCGATCATGCTGCGGATCGATGCCACCCAGGGGTCCGACGGATCCGATTCCGAAAGCACCTGCCGCAGGATCTCGAAGGCGACGTCGGGCCTGTCGATCTGCCAGAACATCAGGCCGTAGAAGTAGCGCCCAAGCAGATTGCGCGGATCGCGGCGCAAGGCCGCCTCAAGCGCCGCCTCCGCCTCGGGCGAGACATAACCACCCGCGGCGTTGATCTTCATTTCCGCCAGCAGCACATGATCGTCGGCCGCGGCCTGCGGCCCGAGCAGCGCCACGACACGGGCCTGCGCCCGATGCGCAGCAGCCCAGTTGCCCAGCCGCGACTCGCTGATCGCCAGCAGCCTGTGGCCGCGCAGATCGTCGGGGCGGTTGGCCAGCAGCGCGCGCAACTGCTCGACCAGTGCGGCATCCTCGCCGGCGGGTGCGGGCCTTTCGGATTCCGCCAGGATGGCGGCGAATTCAGCCTCAAGCTCGGCCTGGCTTTCGCGATTCGCCCGGCGCTCGGCGGCAGCCTCGATCCGCACCGCCAGCGGCAGGTCGCGATACCCGGGCGCGCCGACCCGGTCATAGACCCAGACCGCCCCGCCAGGCAGGATCACCGCAGCCGCCACCGCAGCGGCCGTTGCCCAGCCCGGCGCGCTGCCGGCCGGCGCCCGGCGCACCCGGCTGCGGTCGGCGTCCAGTATCCGGCGTGCCACCTCGGTGCGCAGCCGTTCGGCATCATTGGCCTCCAGCACCCCGCGGG
>SKWP01000159.1 GCA_007128865.1 Paracoccaceae bacterium | reverse complement strand
GCTTGCCCGCGCGCGCAAACTGCGCGAACGCATGGCCGGTGGGGCACCGGCAAAACGTCCGGCACGCCCCGCCGCCCGGCCCGGCCGGACACCGGCTGCGGCCTCGGTTCCGGCGGGGGTGACGCCATGAACGGCCGCGCCCCGATCGGCCGGCGCCATCTGCTGCGGATATCGGCGGCCGCCCTGGCCTTGCCCGCCGGCGTCCTGGCGCTGCGCGAGATTGCCGGGCCGGGGCTGCCCGAAGCCGTGCGCTGGCAGGGTGAGGCGCTGGGCGCGCAGGCGGGCATGACGCTCTGGCATCCCTCCAGGGCCGTCGCGCAGCGCACCATCATCCGCATGCAGGGCGAAGTCGAACGGCTGGAGCGCATCTTCAGCCTTTACCGGCCCGACAGCGAGATCATGCGGCTCAATACCGAAGGCCGGCTGCGCGCACCGTCGCGCGAGTTTCTCGGGGTGCTGCAGGCAGCGCGGGACATTCACGAGGCCAGCGCCGGCGCCTTCGATCCGACGGTACAGGGGCTGTGGCAGGCCCATGCCCGGCATTTCGCCGCCGCAGGGGCAGCCGGCAACAGGCCCGCGCTGCACGAAGCCATTGCAGCCGCCCGCGACACCGGCAGCTTCGATCAGGTCGATTTCTCGGCCCGCGGCATCGGCTTTGCCCGGCCGGGGCTGGCCATCACCCTGAACGGAATCGCCCAGGGTTATATCACCGACCGGGTGACGGAACTGTTGCGCAACGAAGGCTTCGACAGCGCCATGATCGAACTGGGCGAAACCCGCGCGCTGGGCGCCGCGCCCGACGGCACGCCATTCGAGGTGCGCCTTGTCAATCCGCTGCGCCCGGCCATGGCCGACCGGTCGCTACACCTCGCGGATGCGGCGCTGGCGGTTTCGGGGGGATACGGCCTGCGCTTTGGCCCGCCCGGCGTGCATCATATCTTTGATCCGGCCACGGGGCAGAGTGCAAACCGGTTGCTTGACGTGGCCGTGACCGCCTCCAGCGCAATCCGGGCCGATGCGCTTTCCACGGCCATCTTTGTTGCCGGCGAGGCTGACGCGCCAGGCATCCTGCGCCATTATCCCGATGCGCGCGTCACGCTGACCCGCATCGATGGCACGCGCACGACGCTTTGAACGCCGAACCGGCGGGCAGCAAGACAGGAGGACGCAATGTCAGCGATCAGGGCGGTGCTTGCGGCGCTGGGTGTGCTGCTTGCCGCGTCAGCGCTGTGGGCGCAGCCGGCGGCATCGGGCCCCTGCCCCGACATGACCGCCGCCTGCCTGCTGGGCGAGGCCGCGGAACTGGCGCGCTCGGTCCGGCGCGCGGTCGAACGCAATACCGCACTGGCCGAGGTTGGCGCGGTCACGGCTGCCCTGGGCGATATCGACGCCGCGCGCGCCCTGATCGACGAGATCGACGACACCCGCACCCATGCCGAGGCGCTGGTGCCGGTCGCCGTTGCACAGGCCCGTGCGGGGGATTTTCCGGCCGCCCTGGCAACTGCGGCAACCATCCCCCACGCCCGCGGCCAGACGACGGCGCCGGCGGCCTATCAGGGTATAGCCGTCGAACAGGCACGACAGGGCGACGCCGCGACCGGGCTGGAAACCGTAGGCAACATCGCGCATCTGTTCCGGCGCTCCGAAGCGCAGGCGGCGGTGGTTGCTGCGCAGGCCGAAACCGGCGACATCGCCGGTGCCCTTGCCCATGCACAGGTGCTCGAAGCCGCCTACTGGCGCAGCGACAACCCCGAACGCCGGTCGATCACCAGCGTCGAAGATGCCTTCTGGGTCTATGAGGCACAGGTCGCCGTGGCCACGGTGCAGGCCCGGGCCGGCGATATCGCCGGTGCCCTGACCACCGCACGCGCCATCGATGATGTGCAGGGCCGCTCGCGGGCGCTTGTCGCCGTGGCCGAGATTCAGGCCCGCAGCGGCGCGCTGGAGGCCGCGATGCGCACCGCCGGCGAGATCGAGGCCGCCTTTGGCGATCTTGCCGCGCTGGTGGCAATGGCCGCAACCATGGCCGAACAGGGCGATGTTGCCGGCGCTCTGGACCTCGCCCGCCAGATCGAGGTCGCTTACGGCGATGCCAGCGCGCTGGTAAGGATCGCCGGGATCCAGGCCAGGGCCGGCGATGCCGAAGCTGCCCGACAGACAGCGCGCGACATCCGCAACAACCACGACCGGATCAACGCGCAGGTGGCGCTTGCCGCCGGTCAGGCGGCGGCCGGAGAATTTTCTGCCGCGCGACAGACAGCCGATGCCATTGCCGACACCCGCGGCCGGATGGAAGCGCTGGAACAGGTGGCGCTCATTCTGGCAGCTGCCGGCGCGGCGCCCGAAGCGCTCGACGCGGCCCACGCCATAGCCACCACATACCGGCGCCAGGAGGCGCTGGTGGCGGTGGCCGAAGCGCTGGCCATGGCCGGGCTGCACCGGCACGGCATCGATGCGGCGCGCGGCATCGGCGATGCGGCGGCAACCGCCGCGGCCCTTGCCCGTATCGCGCGGGTGATCCGATAGCCGCGCCCTGCCGGATGCCTGCACGGGTAACGCCGTTGCCCGTCAGCCGCCGCCCTGCCCGTCAGGCGCCGGAAGCGCGCCCAGCTCGGCCTCGAGCCGGGCCAGCACCGCATCAACCCAGGCGCGGTTGTACCCCAGGTCGGAATGCCCGAACCGCGACCGCGCAAAGATCGCCACGCTGGCGCCGCCCTCGGCGGCATGCACCCGAACCGACATGTAATCCGGAAACCCCATCCACGGGGTGCGGCGGATATAGGTCATGTGCCCGGCACCGACATCGCCGGCCAGCCTGTCGGTCCGCGGCAGGGCCAGCGCGGCCCGGTCAAAGGCCTGTGCAAGCGTGACCGCATCGATGGCCCAGAACGGCGGCCGCGCATCGCCGCCCACCGGCCGCACCAGCCAGTGATTGGGCGATTTCGGCTTCGGCACGGCGCGCGGATCAAGGTGCCAGTCCGCCGGGCTGCTGGGCGTGTAGCGGATATAGGCCATCACCACCCCCAGCGCCAAAAGCGCCCCGATGACGATCAGCCGAATCATGGCTTTTTCCTTTTGTTCCAGAAGTAAAGGCACAGGATTTCAAGTGCCGCATGAGCGCCGGCAACCGCCGTGATCCCGCCATGGTCGTAGGGTGGCGAAACCTCGACCACATCGCCGGCAACCAGATCGAGCCCGCGCAGCCCGCGCAGGATCGCCGCCGCCTGCGCGCTGCTCGGCCCGCCCCAGACCGGGGTTCCGGTTCCCGGCGCGAATGCGGGGTCGAGAAAGTCGATGTCGAATGTCAGGTATGCCTTGCAACCATTTGTTATGGAAAGAACTTCATCGGCAATATCCTGGGGCGTGCGGCGCTGGATCTCAGGCGCGTCGATGACCCGGATGCCCAGCGTGTCGGGGTTGTGGGTGCGGATGCCAAGCTGCACCGAATGCGCGGGGTCGATCAGGCCCAGCTTGACCGCCTTGTAGAACATTGTGCCGTGATCGTGGCGGGTCAGGTCATCATCGGCCCAGGTATCGGTGTGGGCGTCGAACTGCACCAGCGCCAGCGGGCCGAAGCGTTCGGCGCAGGCCCGCAGCAGCGGCAGCGAGATGGAATGATCGCCCCCCAGCGCCAACAGCCCCGGCCCGGCCGCAAGGATCCCCGATGCCGCAGCACTCAGCGCATCGGGGAAATCGGCCGGTCTGGCATAATCGAAGGCCAGATCGCCGGCATCGACGATGGCAAAATCCTCCAGCGGGTTGAAATCCCAGCCATAGGGCGCATCAAAGACCTGCAGACTGCTGGCCTCGCGGATTGCCCGCGGGCCAAAACGGGTACCCGGCCGGTTTGTCACCGCCTGATCGAAAGGCACGCCGAAGACCGCCAGATCGACCCCGGCCATATCCTTGCTGTAGCGCCGGCGCAGAAAGCTGGTGGCCCCGCCGAAGGTGTTTTCATAGGCCATGCCCCGCAGCTCGGGCCGGGTAAAGGCCGTGTCCACCTGGTGTCTTGCGTCCTCCAGTGCCATGCTGCCTCCTGCGCGTCCAAGCGGGCTTGACCGGGTGATGCGGGGCAGCTTAGCTCGCCTGCGAAAGAAGGCCAGAGCCGCGCGCATGTCCCGCCTGTACGAAGCCCACGCCTATGACGCCGCGCACTGGCCTGCAAGCCACTGGCGCGCTGCCGGGCCGCTGCCGCCAGCCGGCGCCGGCGCGCTGCACGGGGGCAGCCGCGCCGATGCGGTGATCATCGGTGCCGGATATGCCGGGCTGAATGCCGCGCTGGAACTGGCCGAGGCCCACGGCATGGCGGTCACGCTGCTGGAAGCCGCGGCGCCGGGCTGGGCGGCATCGGGCCGCAATGCGGGGTTTGTCTGCCTTGGCGGCACGGTGCTGGATTCAGACGCCATCGCGGCGCGCACCGGCGCGCAGGGCGTGCGGGACTGGGCCGCCTTTGCCGAGGCCGCCATCGACCGCGTGGCCGAAAACCTCGATCGCCATGGCATCGATGCAAGGCAGGGTCCGCAGGGCGAGCTGTGTCTGGCCCATGATGCGGGTTTCTGGGCCCGCATGCAGCGCGCCGCATTGCCGGCCGGCGCGCGGCTGTTGCCGCCTGCGGCGCTGCGCGAGGCCGGGCTTGCCGCGCCGGGGTTTCATGGCGGGGTTATGCTGCCGGCGGGGTTTCCCGTCGATCCCATGGCCTATGCCGGCGGGCTTGCCCGCGCGGCGCTGGATGCCGGGGTGCGGCTGCATTCCCGAAGCCCCGTTCTGGCGGTGGAGCCGGCACCGGGGGGCTGGCGGGTACGCTGCGCCACCGGCCATGTCACGGCGCCGCGGGTGCTGATCGCCACCAACGGCTATGGCGAGGATGATCTGCCGCCAGCTCTCGCCGGCCGGCGGCTGCCGGTGCTGACCTCGATCCTGGTCACCCGGCCGCTGGGCATGGCCGAACGCGCCGCACAGGGCTGGACATCCCATGCCATGGCCTATGACAGCCGGCGCCTGCTGCATTACTTCCGGCTGTTGCCCTGCGGGCGCTTCCTGTTCGGCATGCGCGGCGGGCTTTCGGCCGGGCCGGCAGGGTTTGAACGGGCGCGGCGCCGGGTGCGGGCGCATTTCGAGGCGCTGTTCCCCGCCTGGGCCGGGGTGGAGACGGAAACCATATGGTCGGGTCTTGCCTGCGCGACGGCATCGGGCGCGCCCTTTGCCGCCGCAATCCCCGGCCATCCGGGGCTTTTTGCCGCCTTCGGCTGGCACGGCAACGGCGTGGCCGCGGCGTCAGAGGCAGGCCGGCGCGTGGCGCGGGCGATGGCAGGGGCGCCGCACGGGCTGCCCGAGTTGCTGCGCGCGCTGCCGCCCCGGTTTCCGCTGCCGGCGCTGCGACGGCTGTGGCTGGCGCTGGCCTATGCGCGCTACGGGCTGGCCGACGGGCCGCTGCGCACGGCCGGGATGGTGGACAGCCGCGGCCGCGGGCGATAGGCAGACCGCACGGAGAGCCCGCCATGCCCGATACCCCTGCCCGACACGACGACGACGATGCGCTGATCCATGACCGCGACGGCGGTTTGGCGCGGCTGCGGGCGATCATGGCGCGGCTGCGCGACCCGAAGGCCGGCTGCCCCTGGGATATCGAACAGGATTTCGCCTCGATCGCCCCCTATACGATCGAAGAGGCGCATGAAGTCGCCGATGCCATCGAAAGGGCCGACTGGCCGGCGCTGGAGGGTGAGCTGGGCGACCTGCTGCTGCAGGTGGTCTATCATTCCCGCATGGCCGAGGAAGCCGGGCTGTTCGACCTCGACAGCGTGATCGGCGCGATTTCCGACAAGATGATCGCCCGCCACCCGCATGTCTTCGGCAGCGAAAGCCGCGACAAGACCGCCGCGCAGCAGACCGCCGACTGGGAGGCCGCCAAGGCGGCCGAACGCGCCGCCCGGGCCGAGGCCGGGGTTCTGGACGGTGTGGCCCTTGGCCTGCCGGCGCTGACCCGTGCGGTGAAGCTGCAGAACCGTGCCGCTCGGGTAGGCTTTGACTGGCCGCAGACGGCGCAGGTTCTGGACAAGCTGGCAGAGGAAGCCGCCGAGCTGGTCGAGGCGCACGACCGGCTGCCGCCCGAGAAGGTGGCCGAAGAGATGGGTGATCTGCTGTTCGTGCTTGCCAACCTCGCCCGGCACCTGAAGGTGGACCCGGAGGCGGCGCTGCGCGGCGCCAACGCCAAGTTCACCCGCCGCTTTGGCGCCATCGAAGCCGCACTCGCCGCCCGCGGCAAACGCCCGGCAGACAGCGACCTGGCCGAGATGGACGCGCTGTGGGATGCGGCGAAGGCGGCCGAAAGGGGCTGAAACGGATCTTTCACCCCCGGTCGGGGCGGTGTGCGGCCGAAACGGCTGTCAGCGGCCGAGCTTGGACAGCTTGGCCTCGAGCGCGGCAAGCTGGGCCTTGATCTCTTCCACATCCTCGCGGCGGGCAGCCTGGGGCCCCGGGGATGCTTCGGCATCATCCTCGTGCGCGGCGGCGCCGGGCCAGCCCATCATCGATTTGAGAAACGCCTGCTGCTGGCGCTGCATGGCCTCGAAGCCCGGCATCGCGGCCATCGGCGGCGACAGGCGCGAGAGATTGTCGACCATCTGCGACTGGCTCTTGCGCAGCATGTCGAAGGACATGGCCAGAAACTGCGGCACCACGCTTTGCGCCTGCGTGGTATAGCTGCGCACCAGATCGGTCAGCACACCGAGCGGCAGCACGTTTTCGCCACGGCTTTCGTGTTCGGCAATGATCTGGAGCAGATACTGACGGGTCAGGTCGTCGCCGGATTTCAGATCGACGATCTGAACCTCGCGGCCGGCGCGGATGAAACCGGCGATATCCTCGAGCGTCACATAATCGCTCGTCTCGGTGTTGTAGAGCCGGCGGCTGGCATAGCGCTTGATCAGGAGCGGGGGCTGGGTTTCGGCCACGGGCGTACTCCTTGCTGCAGCGGCAGCGCCAGCCTATGCCACACCGCAGCAAAAGGAAAGGGCGGGCATCACGCCCGCCCAGTCATTCACGCCGACAGAAGGAGGAGCATCCGGGGCGTGGCATCAACCGTGTCGCGGCCGGCCTTACTTGGCGGCGGCGGTGGCCTTCTTGGCCGCGGCGGTGACGTCGGCGGTGGCCTTCTTCATCGCGGCGGTGGCATCTTCGGACATGTCCTTGCCGGCGGCCAGCATCAGCTCGACGGTTTCCATCTGCACGCGCTTGGCGATTTCGGCAAAGGCTGCGATGTTTTCGGCGGCGGTTTCGGCCTGGGCCGAGGCAAAATCGGTCATCGCCTTGGTGTAATCGGTGGGCTCTTCCTTCACCGTGGCGACATGGCCGAGGTGGCTGAGCGTTTCCCTGGTCCACTTGGTGGAGATCTCGGTCGATTTC
>SKWP01000092.1 GCA_007128865.1 Paracoccaceae bacterium | reverse complement strand
GCCTCTTTGCACCCATCGGCGCACGCATCGCACATTCCATCAGCCCGCAATGGCTCAAGCGCGCATTCGCTGTCTTCCTGCTCGTCAACGGAACAAACATCCTCCTGTCAGCGTGAGGGACGATCCGGGCCGGGGCAAGGCCGGCGCCGTTCCCTTGCCGCTGCCACGACGGAAAAGACGCCGCCGCGGGAATGCCGCGGCGGCGTCCTGCATCGATCATCCTTGCGCCATCAGCCCTTGTAGAGGGCCTCGGGCTGTTCGAAGAACGACTGCAGGATGTGGTAGACGGTCATGTAGTTCTTCTGCTGGATCGACGCGTGGGAGATCCCCTGCATGACCGAGAACTGCTTGTTCGGATGCGGCAGGGCCGCGAAGAACCGCAGCAGATCCTCCATGCTCGCGATCCCGTCCCATTCGCCACGCATGACCAGCGTCGGCATCGTCAGTTTCGCCGGGTCGGTCAGCGGCAGATTCTGGCACATGTCGACATAGGTGCCGGTGGGCACGGAATCGTCCAGCGCCAGAATGGCATCGGCAAAGGCGTCTATGGTGCGATCATCCGCGGTGCCGGGATGATCCCGGTTGAATATGGACCAGACGAAGTCACGATCGATGGGACGACGGTTTGCAGCCTTGAACTGCTCCAGCTTCTTGCGGCGATCGGCAAGGGTGGGGCTGCCTTCACCGGTCCAGACCATGGCGTCCAGAACCAGCCGCGCCACCCTTTCCGGATGACGTTCGGCAAAGGCAGCGGCCCGCAGGGCGCCCGAGGAAATACCATACACAAGCAGCGAATCGACGCCGCGAGTCTTCATGATGTATTCGCTGCCGCAGGAAAGGTCGTCGGCACCGTCGGCGATGCTGGCCTTCATGTCGCGGTGCTTGTCGGAGCGGCCATAGCCTTCCACATCCATGCACCAGGTATCAAAGCCCTGACCGGCGAAATAGTCCATCGCGGATGACCACGGCCGCCCCTCGACCTGCAGGTCGAAAGTCGGTTGCGACGCCATGGACGAGCCGTGAACGAACAGGATCGTCCCCTTGCTGCCGGGGGCGGGCGTGCGCTTTTCCCACAGGAAGAGGTTCACCTCTCCTTGCCCGGTTGATTTCGTGGTCCAGTGCTCCTGGCCCGGGAAGTTCTGCGGTTTTACCGACAGGTCCATCTGGTTTCCTTTCTGCATGCCGATCCGGCGCGGGCACCATTGCAGGGCAAACCGCGACCATGGCGGCCGGTTTGGTACGATTGTGGTCCAATGTATACCGAATTGGTCACAGCCCCCGCAAGACCAAAGCACGTCCGGCCTTGGCCAATGCCTCGGGATGGCCTATCACGGGGCTGGCTGCGCGAAGGGGGCGACAGGCGTCAGGAAAGGCCATGGGCAGACAGCACGACGACGCACCGCAACAACCGGCGATACGGGCATCCGACCTGGCCGACCGGGCCCTTGCGCGCCTGCTGGCCGACCCGGGCATGTCGGCCGGTCGGCGCCTGCCGACCGAACGCGCACTGGCCGAAAGCCTCGGCGTGCCGCGCAGCGCCGTTCGGGCGGCACTGTCGCGGCTGGAGGCCCGCGGCCGCGTGCTGCGCATTGTCGGCAGCGGAACCTATGTGGCCGACCCGCCCGCAGAGGCCGCCGGCGACCCGGATCGTGGCGGCGATGCCAGCCCCGCCGAAATCATCGAGACCCGCATGACGATCGAGCCGCGCCTGGCGGGGCTGGTGGTGGCCCGCGCCAACAATGCCGATTTCGCGCGCATCCGCGAGGCCATGCTGGCTGCCGAGGCCGCAACCGATCACGACGACTTCGAAACATGGGACGGCCGCTTTCACCACGCCATCGCCGAGGCAACCCACAACCGCCTCATGATAGCGGTCTATCGAACCATCACCACCGCACGCGATCTGGCGGAATGGGGCGCCCTGCGCCGCAGCAGCATCACCGGCGAAAGACGCAGCGCCCACAACCGCGAGCACGCCGCCATCCTCGAAGCGCTGCAGGCCCGCGACGCAGCACGCGCCGAAGCCGCCATTGAGGCCCATCTGAATACCGTGCGCAACAACCTGCTCGGCTCCTGAACCGGTGATGCCGAAGGCCCGGAACAAGTGAAGGCGGCAGCTATCCAGCCGCTGCAGATCGTGACTGCGGAATGCGGAAACCCTGTATGACGGGCCTGTGCGCCCGGACGATGCGGGGGCCCGAACCAGGCCGGAAGGAGATCGGAAGATGTGGCCGGACGACAGGATCCAGCAAATGCTGGGCATTGACCTTCCGATCATCCAGGCACCGATGGCGGGAGCCGGGCTGGCAAACCTGGCCGCGGCGGTTGCAGAGGCCGGCGCGCTTGGCTCGCTGCCCTGCGCATTGCTCGACCCGGAGCGTTTGCGCGCCGAGCACGGCGCCTTTCGTCAGAGGACCGACCGGCCGCTCAACCTGAACTTCTTCTGCCATCAGCCACCCGTTCCCGATAACCGGCGCGAGGCCGCCTGGCGAAACCGGTTGCAGTCCTATTACACCGAGTTCGGCCTGAATCCGGCCGCGGCGCCATCTGCTCCGAGCCGGATGCCTTTTGACGCGGAATTCTGTGCGCTGGTCGAAGAATTGCGGCCGCAGGTCGTCAGTTTCCATTTCGGCCTGCCGGAACGCCGGCTGATGCAGCGCGTCGCGGCCACGGGCGCGCGCATCCTGTCTTCGGCGACAACGGTCGACGAGGCCCGCTGGCTGGAGGCCGAGGGCGTTGACGCCATCATCGCGCAGGGGGTCGAGGCCGGGGGGCATCGCGGCATGTTCCGCGCCGGTTCGATCGCCACCCAGATCGGAACCTTTTCGCTCGTTCCCCAGATCGTCGACGCGGTCCGGGTGCCGGTGATTGCGGCAGGCGGCATCGCCGACGGGCGGGGCATTGCCGCGGCCTTCATGCTCGGCGCGGCGGCGGTTCAGATCGGCACCGCCTATCTGTTCTGCCCGGAAGCAACGATCGGCGATGCCCATCGCCGGGCGCTTGCCGAAGGCCATGCGCGCGAAACGGCGCTGACCAATGTGTTCACCGGCCGCCCGGCGCGCGGGATTGTGAACCGGGTGATGCGCGAGATCGGGCCGATTGCCCCGGACACACCCGACTTTCCGCTAGCCGGCGGCGCCCTGGCGCCCTTGCGCGCGGCCACCGAACCCGGCGGTTCGGATGCGTTCATGCCGCTCTGGTCGGGCCAGTCGGCCGGCCTGTGCCGACCGATGCCGGCAGCCGACCTTACGCGGCGCCTGGCCGATCAGGCGCTCGGTCTGCTGGCGGCGCGCACCGAGACCTGACCAATGCCGGCGAGACAGGTCACGGTACGGCGATCAGTAGGTGGCACGACCACCGCTGAGGTCGAACACAGCGCCGGTGGAAAAGCTGCATTCCTCTGACGCCAGCCAGCAGATCATCGCCGCTGCCTCAGTCAGTTCAAGAAACCGGCCACGGGGGATCTTCGACAGCATGTAGTCGATGTGCTCCTGCGTCATCTGGTCGAAGATCGCGGTGCGCGCGGCAGCCGGGGTGACGCAGTTCACCGAAATGTCGTGGGCGGCCAGTTCCTTGCCAAGCGATTTCGTCAGCGCAATGACCCCCGCCTTGGAAGCGGAATAGGCCGAGGCGTTGGGGTTGCCCTCCTTGCCCGCTATCGAAGCGGTGTTGACGATCCGGCCATAACCGCGCGCCACCATCCCCGGGACCACCGCCTTGCAGCAATGGAAGACACCGATCAGGTTCACGTCTATCACACGACGCCATTCTTCGCAGGGATAGTCGGCAACGGTGGCATTGGCACCGGCAATCCCGGCATTGGCCACCAGAATGTCGATGCCGCCCAATGCCGTTTCCGTCGCCGTCACGGCCGCAGTGACAGACGTGAAATCGGTCTGCTCCACAAACTCGAAATGCGCGCCGATGGCTGCGGCGGTTTCGGCGCCAAGCGCGGCGTCGCGGTCCCATACCGCCACCCGCGCGCCCGACGCCACCATCCGCTCGGCCACCGCACGCCCGATCCCCTGTGCCCCGCCGGTAATGACAGCGACCCGGTTTTCAAGATCGATCCGGTTCATGAACATTACTCCTGCATCATGGGAAATGACCGGCTTGCTGCCGGGCTGGTTTCGGACGACGGCAGCCAAGACCATAACGCAGACGTTTTCAAGGTATCATGTGAAATCCGCCGCCCCGGCCGCAACGCCCGCCGCGGCCCTGCGCAAACAGGGATTTGGCCTGTAGCTGGGGCATCCGGAAACCCTGTCGTCAGCGCTCTGCCGCGAATACCTGCAACAGCCGCGCCGGGCGCATGCAGGCCAGGCGCGCAATCGGCGCGGCCGCGGCCAGACCGACAGCAAGCAGCGCCAAAGCCCCGAGCCGCCCCCAGTCGGCCGGGAAGACATGCATCGGCAGCCGCCAGCCGAACGCCTCGACATTGATCACCGCCAGCAGCACCCATGCCAGCACCAGCCCCACCGGCAGTGCCGCGGCCATGGTCAGCCCCGCCAGCGCGAAGGTGCGCAGCAGTTCCAGCCGTGCCAGCCGTGCCCGCGTCAGCCCCAGCGCCCAGAGCGGCGCAAGCTGCGCCAGCCGCATCCCCGAAAGGGTCACCAGCGATGCCAGCAGCGCCAGCCCGGCCACCCCCAGGGTCAGGGCGTTGAGCGCCCCGGTCACCGCAAAGGTGCGTTCGAAGATGCGCAGCGACAGCGCCTTGGCGGCCGCCTGTTCGGTCACCCGTTCCGGCGGCAGGCCGAAATCGTCGACCAGCGCCGCGGCGAGGGCCGCGGACTGGCCCGGCATGGTCCGGATCGCATGGGAAAGCCGTGGCGCCTCGGGCCAG
Source organism: Paracoccaceae bacterium (assembly GCA_007128865.1). Lineage (GTDB taxonomy): Bacteria > Pseudomonadota > Alphaproteobacteria > Rhodobacterales > Rhodobacteraceae > Rhodobaculum. The sequence continues at coordinate 2,608 of SKWP01000092.1, read as the reverse complement.
GCCGCCACGAAGCTGTCGATAGCCACCATCGCCTGCCCGGCCGGGTTTCCGTAATCGGAATAGACGGCGGCCACCTCGCGGTTGCCAAGTCCGGGCAGGTACAGTGTCTGGCCCGGCCACAGACCGGCACGGCGGGCAAGCTGTTCGTTCACCAGCACCGCCTCGCCCCGCGCCACGCGGGACCAGACATCGCCCCCGGCGGCAATCAGCGGCCAGTGATCGCGATAGGTTGCATGATCGGCAACACCGAAGATTTCGCCGGGCGCGCCGGCAAGCCGCGCCTCCACCCGCCAGACCGGCAGGACGGCATCCACGCGCGGGTCCGCGGCCAGCCACGCCCGCAGTTCGGCGGCCTCGGTCTCGTCACGGGCGCTCAGGTAGATCTCGGCGGCAAGGCGCTGGTCCAGCCAGCCGGTAAAGGTCAGCCGGAAGCTTGCAACCATGGTGCCGACGCCGATGTTTGCCGCCAGCGCCAGCATCAGCGCCATCAGCGCCAGCGAAAGCCCCGGAAGCTGCAGCCTAGCGTCGGCCCAGAACCATTGCGCAACCGGGCCGCGTGCCCGGCGTTCGGCCAGCGCCAGCACAACGCCCAGCACGACCGGAAGGGCCAGCGCCGCAGACAGCAGGACGGCTGCCAGCAGCGCAAACCCCGCCACCACCGGCGCAACCGGCAGCGCATGACCCCAGACCGCAAGGCCCGCCGCCAGCACCCCGAGCCCGCCGGCGATGGCCGCCTGCATCTTCAGCGCCGCCTCGGACCCGCGCGCCCAGGCGCGCGGCCGCGCCGGTGCAAGAACCGGCATGCGCCACACCTTCCACAGCCCCCGCGCTGCCGCAACCAGCGTTCCGGCCAGCGCGATGAACAACCCCGCCGCCCACCATTCGGGCCGCAGGTGCAGCGTGCCGGGCACCGCGGCGCCATAGAGCCCGCCCAGCGTTGCGGCAACATCGGGCAGCAGCAGCGCCGCCACCATCCAGCCCAGCGCCACCCCCGCAATGCCGGCCAGCAACGCAAGCCCGACAAGTTCCAGCACCATCAGCGCCATCAGCCGCCGCGCCGGCACCCCGAGCGTGCGCAAAGTTCTCAGCACCGGGCGGCGCTGTTCGAACGCCAGCCCTACCGCGGCATGCACGATGAACAGCCCCACCGCAAAGGACAGAAAGCCGAAGGCGGTCAGGTTGAGATGAAAGCTCTCGGTCAGCCGGGCAAGATCTCCGGCAGCGTCCGGCGGTTCCAGCCGCAGCCCCGGCGCCAGAACCTGCCAGTCGGGCAGCCCCGAGGGCTGATCGGGCCAGACCAGCAGCCGCGAAAGCTGGCCGCCGGCACCCAGCAGTTCCTGGGCGATGCCGATGTCGGCCAGCACGGTGCCGGGCGGCACGGTATCGGCCGCGCGCAGGCCGATACCAAGCGCCGCGGCCGGTTCGGCCAGCCGCGCCAGCGTCTCGGGGGCGCCCAGCAGTTCACCGGGCGGAACCAGAAAGCGCATCGGGTCGGCGCCGGCCACCGCCCCGGCCGCCGGCCCGGGCGGGGCAGTGAACGGATCAAACCCGATCAGCGTCACCCGCTCTGCGCCCAGCCGCAGGCGGCCTTCAAGCACCGGGCTTACCCGCCAGCCGGCGCGGCGCAGCGCGACGTAATCGGCGCGGTCGATGCGCGCGCCCTGCGCCGGCACCAGCCGCGAAAGCCGGTCCTGCCCGAGCAGCGCCTCGGCGGCGGCATAGCTGGCGCGGGCCTCGGCGTTGATCGCCTGCACGCCGGTCCACAGCCCGGTGGCCAGCGCCAGCCCCAGCAGCAGCATGACCAGTTGCAGCGGATGCGCGCGCCAGTGCGACAGCAGCGCCGAAAGCGTCGGTGCGGCGCTCATTCCAGCCGCCCGGCGCGCAGCGTCACCTGCGCATCGCATCGCCCCGCCAGACGGGCCGAATGGGTCACCAGCAGCAGCGCGGCACCGGCATCGGCGACCAGGTCCGTCATCAGCGCGAGCACCGCGTCGCCGGTGGCCTCGTCCAGATTTCCGGTCGGCTCGTCGGCCAGAACCAGCGCCGGGCCCGCCGCAAGCGCGCGGCCGATGGCCACGCGCTGTTGCTGTCCGCCCGAAAGCTGTTCGGGGTAGCGCCCTTCGAGCCCTGCGAGCCCGAGCCTTTCGGCCAGTTCCGCGGTGCGTTCGGGGTCGTGGCGGCCGGCCAGCCGGGCCTGAAACGCAAGATTGGCGCCGACGGTCAGCGACGGGATCAGGTTGAACTGCTGGAACACGATTCCCAGGCGTTCGCAGCGCAGCCGGGCGCGGGCGGCATCGCCAAGTGCGGTCACCTCCTGCCCCGCGACCCGGATGCGCCCGCTGTCGGCTGCCTCGAGCCCGGCAACGAGGTGCAGGAGGGTGCTCTTGCCGCTGCCGGATTCGCCGCGCAGCGCCAGGCTGCGACCGGCCTCAAGGCGCAGGTCCACCCCGCGCAGCACCGGCACCGCGCCGTCGGCGGTCACGAAGCGCTTGTGAAGCTCTGCGATCTCAAGCAACGGCATCACCCGAACTTCCGGCCCGGCCGCAGGCGTGGTGTTCGGCCCCTCGCACAGGATACCCCGCCACCGCTGCGAGCCCATGGCAGACGG
>SKWP01000085.1 GCA_007128865.1 Paracoccaceae bacterium | reverse complement strand
CCGGCCACCGGGATGCCGGTTGCGGCCATGATCGCCATGTCGCGCCAGATGGTTCTGGTGGAAACGCCCAGCGCCCGGGCCAGTTCGGCCGCGGTGCGCAGCTTTCCGTCGCGCATGATCTGGACGAGGTCATAGAGGCGCTGGTCACGACTCACGGGTGGCTCCGGCGGCAGGCCCGGCTGGCGGGGCAACAACTGACAGAATACTGTCAGCAGAGTCGCCTTGCCAAGCCTTGCAGGCCGCATTCCCGCTTTGAACCGTCGTTGCGCTCACATAAATGGAAGGGGTCAAGCCATGCTGGGGAATACCCCCGAAGGGAGTGGATCATGCTGAACAACATTGGGCTGCCCGGCCTGTTGCTGCTCGTGGTGGTCGTGCTGGTGCTGTTCGGGCGCGGCAAGATCGCCTCGATGATGGGCGAGGTCGGCAAGGGCATCACCGCATTCAAGCGCGGGATCAAGGACAGCGTCGATGACGACGAAAAGGACCGCGGCATCGAACAGGCCCGCGACGTGACGCCGGAAAGCGAAAAGGACAAGGCCTGAACGCCCCCCCGGGCAAGGCGGAGTGACGATCCATGCTTGATATCGGCTGGTCCGAGCTTCTGCTGATCGGCATCGTCGCGCTGATCGTCGTGGGTCCGAAGGACCTGCCGAAGATGTTCCGCACCTTCGGGCAGTTCGTCGGCAAGGCCCGCGGCATGGCGCGCGAATTCCAGCGTGCGATGGAACAGGCCGCCGATGAATCCGGTGTCAAGGACATGGCACGCGATCTTCGCAACACCGTGTCCGGCAAGGATCTGGGCGTCGATGCGCTCAAGGACATACCGCGCGATCCGAAAGCATGGATGAAGGAGTCGGTCCTCGGCGACGAAAAGCCACGGCCAAGGCCGTCGGCCGGCAAGGATGCGGCAAAGCCGGGTTCCGAAGCTGCCTCTGCACCTGCCGCATCGAAGTCTGCGCCCGCCAAGCCGGCGCCGAAGCCTGCTTCGGCAACGCCCCCGCCGGCAGCCCCTTCGCCTGCGGCTGATCCGGCCACGGCCAAGGCATCCGCGCCCCCCGCGAAGAAAGACGCCGCATCATGAGCGCGCAACGGCCCGACGACCATATCGAAGACACATCGGCGCCCCTGATCGAACATCTCGCCGAGCTGCGGACCCGTCTGATCCGGTCGGCGCTGGCGTTTGTGGTGGCGATGGTTGCCTGCTTCACCGTCGCCGAGCCGATCCTGAATTTCCTTGCCGAACCCATTGCCGAGGTGCTGCGCAACCGCGGCGAGGATCCGCGGCTCATCTTTACCGCCCCGCAGGAAAAGTTCTTTGTGCTGATCCGCATCTCGCTGATCGGCGGGCTGGCGCTGTCCTTTCCGGTGATCGCGCATCAGTTGTGGCGTTTCGTGGCGCCCGGTCTCTACCGGTCCGAAAAGAACGCCTTCCTGCCGTTCCTGCTGGCCTCTCCGCTGCTGTTCCTGCTCGGCGCGGCCTTTGCCCATTACATCGTGACGCCGCTGGCGATGACCTTCTTCATCGGCTTCGGTGACATCATGCCGGCGCTGGCGGCGCTGCTGACCTCGGGCGAGGCGGTGGAGGCTGTCGACCAGCCCGAGGCTTCGGATCAGCTTCGGACCTATTTCCTGGGGTCGGTGCGCGAATCGCTCGACCTGTCGCTGAAGTTCATCTTCGCATTCGGCTTGTGTTTCCAGTTGCCGGTTCTGCTGACCCTGATGGGCAAGGCCGGGCTGGTTTCGGCGCGCGGCCTTGGCGACGTGCGCAAATACGCCATGGTCGGCATCCTGACCGTGGCCGCGCTGGTGACGCCGCCGGATGTGATCACCCAGGTGATCCTGTTCACCGCGGTCTACGGGCTCTACGAGGTTTCGATCCTGCTGGTGCGGCTGGTGGAACGGCGCCGGAACGCCGAACTGCGGGCCATGGGCCTGATGGACGAAGAAGACGAGGCCAGCCGATGAATGCCACAGGCCGTCTGCCCGAAGGCGGCGCGCTCGAACGCATTGCCGCAGCGCTGGACCGCATCAGCCCGCCGCCACTGAGCGCGCCGGACTTCGCCGCTGCCGACGCCTTTGTATGGCATGTCGGGCCCGACCGGCTTGAGCCCGTCGAACAGGTGGCGCGCATCCCCTTCGAACTGCTGGTCGGCATCGACCGGGTGCGCGACATCCTGCTGGACAATACGCTGCGCTTTGCGCAGGCGCTGCCGGCCAACAATGCCCTGCTCTGGGGCGCGCGCGGCATGGGCAAGTCGAGCCTTGTCAAGGCTGTGCATGCCGAAGCGCTGGCGCGGCTGGACGCGGCGCGCGGACAGCTCAAGATCGTCGAGGTCCAGCGCGAGGATCTGCCTTCGATCGGCCGCCTGCTGGGCCACCTGCGCCGGGCCAGCGCCCGGTTCCTGCTGTTCTGCGACGATCTTTCGTTCTCGCAGGACGACCAGCATTACAAGTCGCTCAAGGCCGTTCTGGACGGTGGTATCGAAGGCCGGCCGGAAAACGTGCTGTTCTATGCAACCTCGAACCGCCGGCACCTGATGCCGCGCGACATGATCGAGAATGAACGCTCCACCGCCATCAACCCGTCCGAGGCGGTCGAGGAAAAGGTTTCGCTGTCCGACAGGTTCGGGCTGTGGCTGGGCTTTCACCCCTGCGGGCAGGACGAATACCTGTCGATGATCGAGGGCTATTGCGCCGCCTACGGCGTCGACGTGCCGGCCGATCGCCTGCGCGCCGAGGCAATCGAATGGCAGGCCACGCGGGGGGCGCGGTCCGGCAGGGTGGCGTGGCAATTCTTCTGCGATCTGGCCGGGCGCGAGGGCGTGCGCCTGCGCTGAGGCGGCCGCGCCTTCAGGGCTTCATCCGGTACCCGATCCGGAACCAGTGCCAGGCCAGCGCGGCGCCGGCCAGCGTGAAGGCCGAAACAACCGCAAGCCCCAGCATCGGCGCGGCGTCGGACCGGCCGATCATGGCAAAGCGCAGCCCGTCGATCAGATAGAACACCGGGTTGAACCGGCTGGCGGTTTCCATGGCCGGCGGCAGTGCCGAAATCGAATAGAAGGTGCCCGAAAGAAACGCCAGCGGCGTGACCACGAAGTTGGTTACCGCCGCCATGTGGTCGAACTTGGTCGACAGGATCGCGGCAAGGATCCCCAACACGCCCAGAAACCCCGCCCCCAGCAGAACGAAGGCCAGCGCAAGCCCCGGCCGGGCAATGCCGATACCCAGCGCCAGCGCCATCACCGCCCACAACACCAGCGCCACGGCAAGACCCCGCAACACCCCCCCGGCCAGATAGCCGATGACCAGTTCCAGCGGCGACAGTGGCGGCATCAGCGTATCGACGATGTTGCCCTGAACCTTGGCGATGACGATGGACGACGATGTGTTGGCAAAGGCGTTCTGCACCACCGTCATCATCAGGATGCCCGGCGCCAGAAACTCAACAAAACCAACGCCCATCACCTCGCCCCGCATCGGGCCAAGCGCGAGACTGAAAACGGCCAGGAACAGACCGGCGGTAACCAGCGGTGCCGCGATGGTCTGGACCCAGACCGACAGGAAGCGGCGGGTTTCCCTTTCGGACAGGGTGTAGAGCCCCAGCCAGTTGACCCGCCCGAAACGCCTGACGCCGATGCCCGTCACCGACACCGGTGAAACGGCTTCGCCGGCCTTGCCGGTAATGGTTGCCATTGCTGTTACTCCCGGTTGCGGCCAAGTCGTCCTGACACTGGCGCAGGCCGCATCTTGTATCTTGCCGCACAAACCCTAGAATAGCCCCGCAAACGAGATAGCCAAGACGGCCCCGTCGGAGATACGCGACAGGGGCCGTTTGTACTGTGGAGAGCGGGATGTCCTGGACAGATGAGCGTGTCGAGACGCTCCGGCGGATGTGGGCCGAAGGCCAGAGCGCGAGCCAGATCGCAAAGGAGCTGGGCGGTGTGACCCGCAATGCGGTGATCGGCAAGGTGCACAGGCTGGGCCTTTCCAACCGGGTCACGACCGAAACCGCCCGCCCGGCCCCTGCCCCGCAGGAAACGCCTGCCGAACCGGCAGCGCCGCCGGCCGCAGCCCCGGCCGAACCACCCGTCGCGGCGACGAATTCCGCCGATCCGGTGGCAACGCCCGCGGCAGCCGAACCCGCCGCCCCCCCGGCCGAGCGCAACGGCACACCCAGCGCGCGGCGCCCGCTGGTGCCCGCCGGCCAACCCCTGCCGCCGCAACCGTCAGCAAACGAAATAAGCCCCGAAGCGCTGGCGACCGTGCGCGAAATCGAACGCAAGGCGCGCCGGCTGACCCTCATGGAACTGACCGAACGCACCTGCAAATGGCCGATCGGTGACCCCGCCACCGATGATTTCTGGTTCTGTGGCCTGCCGGTTCAGCCGGGCAAGCCCTATTGCGAGGCCCATGTGAGCCTCGCCTTTCAGCCAATGTCATCGCGGCGCGACCGGCGGCGCTGAAACCCGGCGCCGCCGCTTGCGTGCTGGCGGTGCTGACTATTGCTGTGACAGGCGGTGGATTTCTTCCTTGAGTCGCAGCTTCTGCTTCTTCATTTCGGCGATGGCGAGCCCGTCCACACCCGGATTACGCTGGGCGGCTTCGACCTGCTCGGCAAGCTCCTGATGCTTGCGGCGAAGTTCCTGAAGATGCGAAGTCAATGACATGCTCGTCCTCCTGATGGTACCTGCGACTGTCTCATAGCAACACAGTTGGTCCGTTCTGTCACCTGTGACGGTGATGTGACGGCGTGCCTGCGCCACTTATTCGCATGTCGGGTCGCGGCGGGCACGGTGCAAGGGCCGAAATCCGGATATCGGCGCCGCGTCGCGAAGAATCGCCATGGCCTCGTTCGAGAAATCGTCGCCGTCGCGACAGTGGCTTGCGCCGTCATGAAGCACCAGGGGTGCCAGCAGCCGGAATTCCGCCCGACCGCCCTTGCGCGCCTGCACCAGCATGCGGCCGGCGTCGCGCCCGATGCGCGGTTGCAGCGGCAGAACCTGTACACTGGCCCGGCCCTCTGCCGCGCCCAGGATCTGTGGCAGCCGCGCCACGCGGTGGATCATCGTCAGCGTACCACCGCTGCGCAGGCGCCGCAGACCGGCATCCACCCACACCCCGACCGGCAGCGATTCGCGCAGCGCCCTGTCGCGCCCGGCATCCGCGGCCGCCGGGGCATCGGGCGGGAAAAAGGGCGGATTGGCGAGCACATGATCAAAGACCTGCCCGCGCAGACCGGCCGGCATCGCCGCGACATCGCCTTCATGGACCTCAAGCGCAATGGCATTTCGCGCCGCGTTGCGCCGTGCCAGCGCGGCATATGCGGGCTGGATTTCCACGCCCGCCAGGCGTGCAAGCCCCGGCACCCGCACCGCAAGGCACAGCGCCGCGGCACCGGCCCCGCAGCCCAGTTCCAGCACCGAATCGCCACGGCCCGCCGGCACCGCCGCCGCCAGAAGCACCGGATCGGTCGCCGCGCGATAACCCACACGCGGCTGCAGCAGCTTCAGCCGGCCATCCAGAAAGCTGTCGTCGGTCAGGTCGGGTGCTTCGGGCGTCACGCCAGGCCCCGTCAGGACAGGGGAATGCCGTTGTCGGCCATGATCGCCTGCGCGCGTGCCAGATCCTGCTTCCGGACCCAGAGCCGCTGCGGCAAGATGCCGATGGAGCCGTGCAGGACGCTCATGTGGACGTCGAGTTGAAACACCTCTATATCCTCTCCCTCAAGAAGCACAGTGGCATAGGCCACAACGGTCGGGTCTGTGGTGCGAAGCAACTCTTCCATGGCTGACAAGTAAAGAATACACCACCACCGGTGTCGATAAGCCCGACAGGATTGTGATGGGTCTGGACAATACAGTGACACGTCCGCACGAGCAGCTCGCGCGCTGGCTCGACGCCGACATGACCGCGGTGAACGTACTTATCCGCGACCGCATGGCGTCGGAACACGCGCCCCGCATCCCCGAGGTCACGGCGCATCTGGTCGAGGCCGGCGGCAAGCGTCTGCGCCCCTTGCTGACGCTCGCTGCGGCGCGGCTTTGCGGTTACGAAGGCGACCATCACATCCGCCTTGCCGCCACGGTGGAGTTCATTCACACGGCGACGCTTCTGCACGATGATGTGGTCGACGAAAGCGCGCGGCGCCGCGGGCGGCCCACGGCCAACCTGCTTTGGGACAACAAGTCTTCGGTTCTGGTTGGCGATTACCTGTTTGCGCGATCGTTCCAGCTGATGGTCGAGACCGGCTCGTTGCGGGTGCTCGACATCCTCTCGGACGCTTCGGCCACCATTGCCGAAGGCGAGGTGCTGCAACTGACCGCGGCGCGCGATCTGGCCACCACCGAGGAAACCTATCTGCGGGTGGTACGCGGCAAGACCGCAGCGCTGTTTGCCGCCGCAGCCGAGGTCGGCGGGGTCATTGCCGGTGCCACCGAAGACCAGATTGCCGGGCTGCGCGGGTATGGGGATGCACTCGGCATCAGTTTCCAGATGGTTGACGACTATCTGGATTATGGCGGTGCCGGCGACGGGATCGGCAAGAACCTGGGTGATGATTTCCGCGAGGGCAAGGTCACGCTGCCGGTGATTCGCGCCCTTGCCGCCGGCGATGCGGATGAGCGCGCTTTCTGGACCCGCTGCATCGCCCGGAACCGCCAGGAACCCGAAGACCTTGCCCGAGCGATGGCACTGGTGCGCAAACATGGTGCACTGGAGGCAACGCGCGACGAAGCCCTTGCATGGGCAGGGCAGGCTCGCGCGGCGCTTGCCCCCCTGCCCGACCATCCGCTGCGCGCGATCCTGTCGGACCTGGCCGATTACGTTGTGGCCCGGGTGCACTGAGGCAAATCCCGGCTGATTGCTGCTCCGGTCCGCGCACTGCGCCGCCGGCTGCTTGCCGGCCGGGGCCGGCCCGACCGCGTTGACCTTCCGTTCGGAAAGACCGAGTGTCTATCCCCCGAATGCCATGAAGGAGAAGCATTTGTCCGACCCCGACACCTGGACGAATATCGATGATGCGGAGTTCCTGACGATGGTCGGCCCGCTGCAACGCAATCATGTGGGCGGCGGAACCGGCCGCTTCCGGTTTCTGGCCGAACCGAAACACCGCAACCGCAACGGCGTTGTTCAGGGCGGGATGCTGATGACCTTTGCCGACCGGTCGCTTGGCATGACCGCCGCCCAGGATCGACCGGGCCGAAGGCAGGCAACCGTGCAGTTAGACATGCATTTCGTCAGCGCCGCCCCGATCGGCCGGCATATCGAGATGGATTGCAAGGTGGTGCGGGAAACCCGCAACCTCGTCTTTGTCGAAGGCACGCTGCACAGCGGCGGCAGGGTCGTTGCAACCGCCAAGGGCCTATGGGCAATACTGGTTGCAGGTGACGAACCGCCCGTGCCGGGCGGCATCACACCAGCCGGCTGACCTCGACCGCGGCGCGCACGAAATCGGCAAACAGCGGGT
>SKWP01000427.1 GCA_007128865.1 Paracoccaceae bacterium | reverse complement strand
GGCGCCGGGGTCTGGGCCGGGCATGCCATGGCGCTGGCCGCGCTGATGGTGGTGCTGGCCGAACGCCTTGCGCGGGCTGATGGCGGGCCGGGCCGGCGCAGCGCGCTGGTTATCCTCGCGGCGCTGTCGCTGATCGCGCTGTCGCTGTTTGCGGTGCTGACCAAGGGCGCGCTGACGGTTGCACTGGCGGTGCTGGCAGTGACGGCGGCGGCACTGGACCGCCGCCTGCGCCTGCCCGAGATGGGATGGTTCGTGCAGATCGGCGCGGTGGTTCTGGGCTGGCGGCTGCTGGTCGATCCCGGCATCGACTGGGCCGAACGGGCGCCGTTGTGGGAGGTTTCGCTGTCGCATCTGTCGGCAATCGGCGGCATGGCGGCGGTGCTGGTCCTGTTGCGCGGATTGCCGCGGACGGCGCCGCTGCTGGTGGCCGAAAGCGCCGCGCTCGGCTTTGCGGCGCTGTTTGCCAATGTACTGCTGCTGCGGTGGATGAATTCGCTGGGGCCGGCGTCCGACCACTGGCAGATGTCGCTGCACGCAATGCCGTGGCTGATCGCCATGACCGTGCAGCTTTACAGGCTGCGGGCCGGCGGTCCGCTGGCACGGCTGCGCATCGGCATGGCGGCGGTGGCCGGGGTCGTGGGGCTTGGCGGGCTGGCACTGGCCGTGGTGCTGCTCAATCCGCTGTTCGTACCTTGGGAACGGGTGCGCGGCCCGCTTCTGCTCGATACCCTGACCGTGGCCTATCTGCTGCCGGTGCCGCTGTTTGTGCTGATCGCGCGGCGGTTCGATCATCTGCCGGCCTGGCTGCTGCGGGTGGCGCTGGGGCTGGCCGTCGGGCTTGGCGCGCTGTGGGCCGGGCTGGAGATTCGCCGCTTCTGGCGCGGCGATGTGCTGGCGGTGCCGGGCGTCACCCAGCCCGAGCTCTACAGCTATACCCTGGCAATGCTGCTGGCCGGGGCCGGCACGCTGTATCAGGCCATTGCCACCCGGTCGGCGCCGCTGCGGCGGATGGCGATGGCGCTGATCGGGCTGACCGTTGCCAAGGTCTTCCTGATCGATGCCGCGGGGCTGAGCGGGCTTTACCGTGTCGCCGCCTTCCTTGGCCTCGGCCTGGCGCTGGCGGCACTGGCCTGGCTGAACCGCTGGGCGCTGACACGCAGCGGCGGCGGTGGCCTGACGGGCGATGCCGGGCCGGGCCTGCCCGGCAACCCGCCGTGACCCCTGCGGCCGCCGATGCAGTCCGGGCCGGTACATCGAATTGACTTGGCCGGCGATCTCGCCTAGGAGGCGGGTTTTGAACGATGCCGGCCCTTCGGAACCATCCGACAGGGGCCGCCTGACCGAGGAAGCCGAGCCATGAAGCGCACCTTTCAACCCAGCAACCTTGTCCGCAAACGGCGGCATGGCTTTCGTGCCCGCATGGCCACCAAGGCCGGGCGCAAGATCATCAACCGCCGCCGCGCCCAGGGCCGCAAGCAGCTTTCGGCCTGAGGCCTGTCGCAGCGGGGCCATCACGAAACCGGCCGAACCGGGGATCAGCGCATGACCCTGGTACGGGATGAATGCGTGAACGTCCCGGATGCGCCGATGGCCGCCACGGTGGCCTTGCGGCTGCGGCGCGAATTCCTGCGCGCGGCCCGGTCGCGTCGCTGCGCCGCCGAGGGATTTCTGCTTCAGGCCCGCCGACGTGACCCGGACGAGCCGGGCGGCTGCCTGATCCGATTCGGCCTGACCTGTTCGCGCAAGCTTGGCAACGCCGTGGTGCGCAACCGCGCCCGCCGCCGCCTGCGGGCGCTGGCCCGGGCGCTGCTGCCACGGCATGGCCGCCCCGGTTGGGATTACGTGCTGGTCGGCCGCCCCGGCGTTACCGTGGACCGGCCCATGGCGCGGCTTGAAGACGATCTGCATCGCGCCCTCGATCGTGTCCACGGGCAGCAGGCTTCGCGGCGATGAGCCTGCTGGCGCGCATTCTGGCCTTGCCGGTGCATGGCTACCGGTTGCTGTTCTCGCCCTGGGTCGGGCACAACTGCCGCTATCAGCCGACCTGTTCGGCCTATGCGCTCGAAGCGCTCGAGCGGCATGGCGCCTTGCGGGGGGGCTGGCTGGCGCTGCGCCGCATCGGGCGGTGCCACCCATGGGGGCGTTCGGGCTACGATCCGGTACCGGGTGCCGACCCGGCGCATGACGGGGCAGAGACCCGCAATCCGGCAGGAGATGGCCGCGATGCATGACGACGCAGTCGAGTTGCCGCCGATTCTGCAGGGCGCTCCCGAGGGCCTGGAGTTTCGCAAGCTGCGCAAGCGCATCCTGCGCGAAACCCGCGCAGCGATGGAAACCTATGCCATGGTCCGGCCGGGCGCCCGCTGGCTGGTGTGTCTTTCGGGGGGCAAGGACAGCTATACGCTGCTGGCGGCGCTGATCGAACTGCAATGGCGCGGGCTGCTGCCGGTGGAGCTGCTGGCCTGCAACCTCGATCAGGGGCAGCCCGGCTTTCCGGCCACGGTGCTGCCGGATTTCCTGACCCGGATGCAGGTTCCGCACCGGATCGAGTATCAGGATACCTATTCGGTCGTCACCGCCAGGATTCCCGAGGGCAGGACGTATTGTGCGCTCTGCTCGCGCCTGCGCCGGGGTATCCTTTACCGTATCGCCCGCGAGGAAGGCTGTTCGGCCGTGGTGCTGGGGCATCACCGTGACGATATCCTCGAAACCTTCTTCATGAACCTGTTTCACGGCGGGCGGCTGGCCACCATGCCGCCGAAACTGGTCAACGAAGACGGCGATCTGACGGTGCTGCGCCCGCTGGCCTTCGTGGCCGAGGACGATTGCGCCCGTTTCACCCGCGCCATGGGCTATCCGGTGATTCCCTGCGATCTGTGCGGCAGCCAGGAAGGGCTGCAACGCGTGCAGGTCAAGAAAATGCTTGACGAATGGGAGGCGCGCAGCCCCGGCCGCCGGCAGGTGATGTTTCGCGCCCTGACGACGGTACGGCCCTCGCATCTTGCCGATCCGCGACTCTTCGACTTCGCGGCGCTGGATCCGGCCGGGCCGCTGCTGTCCGCGCGGGATGCAGAAAATCCTACCGATCCGGACAGGCCGGATTAACCGCTCGATCAGCATCGGCATCTAGGGTCCGTGCTGGGCGCAGTCTGCCCGCTGCATGATCCGGAGCCTTGCCATGCCTGTCTTCAGCCCCGTGCTGCGCCGCGTTGCCGCTTCGTGCCATACCGTTGCCGGGCGGCCGGAATGGCTGGCCTTCATGCCGGCGCTCACGCTCGCGGCATTCTGGCTGGGCGGCGAGGCAGCGCTTGTTGCTACGGCGCTGGGCGTTCCGGCCTTGCTGGCACTCCGGTCGGGGCTGGGCGGCAAGGCATCCGGCGAAGCGCAGGCGGTGCAGCGTGACGCGGCAACCGGGCTGGCGCTGCGCCCTGAGCTGGAGGCGTTTCTTGACAGGCATCTTGCCGGCAGCGGCGATGGCGCCGGCGCGCCCGGCTGCATCGTGCTGGTCCTGGACGGCGCCGATGCGCTGGCGCGCCGGCATGGCAATGCCGCCTTTACCGCGCTGCTGGTTCAGACCGCGCAAAGGGTATCGGGTGCGGTCAGGCACGCCGACCTTGTTGCACGGCTGGACGGGGCCTGTTTCGCGGTCGGGCTCGCGCCCTTCCTGCGCTGCGATCTGGAAACCGTTTTACAGGTTGCCGCGCGCGTTCAGGCGGCGGCAGAGGCCGAGGTTGCGGCCGGCGCCGTGCGCATTCACCCCACCGCGTCGGTCGGCTTCTGCCTGGCACTCGACCCGGCCGAAAGGCGCGGCGCGGCGCTTGTCGATGCGGCCGAGACGGCGATGGACGCCGCCCGTGCCTGCGGTCCCGGTACCATCCGCGCCCATACCGAAGAGATGCGGCGCCTGCGCAGTGACAGCATCGCGCTGCGCAACGAACTGGCCGCCGCGCTCAATTCGGGCGAGATCTGCGCCCATTTTCAGCCCCAGCTTTCGACCGACACCGGTGAGATCACCGGTTTCGAGGCGCTGGTACGCTGGAACCATCCGCGCCGGGGTCTGCTGGAACCGGCCGCCTTTCTTGACGCGCTGATCGCCACGGGCCTGTCCGAACGCCTGGGTGAGGTGATGCTCTACCACGCGCTCGGGGCGCTGCGGCGCTGGGACATCGCAGGCCACCGGATAGCCGGGGTCGGGGTGAACTTTTCGGCGGCCGAACTGCGCCAGCCAAGCCTGCCGGACCGCATCGCATGGGAACTGGACAGGTTCGACCTCGCGCCGGACCGTCTGGTGGTGGAAATCCTCGAATCCGTCGCCGGCGAGGATGCCGATAACCGCCTGCTGGAGAATGTGGCGCGGCTGGGCCGGATGGGTTGCCGGATCGATCTGGACGATTTCGGCACCGGCCATGCCTCGATTGCCAATATCCGGCGCTTCGCGGCCGGACGGCTGAAGATCGACAGAAGCCTTGTCACCGGCCTGCATCGCGACCGGGAACGCCAGGACATGGTCGCCGCAATCCTGTCGCTGTCCGAACAGCTCGGGCTTGAAACGCTGGCCGAAGGGGTGGAATGCGCCGGGGAACATGCGTTGCTGGCGCAGCTCGGCTGCGACCATGTCCAGGGCTATGCCATTGCCCGACCCATGGCGGTCGAGGCGACGCTGGGCTGGATCGAACGGCACAAGGCGGGGCTGGGCTCGGGCCCGGCACCGCAACACGGCGTTGTCTGATCCCTTCGGGCCGTTGCCGGCGCTGTCCGGCCGGCCGCGACGCCAATACAATTGACGCGGCGGCCATGCTCGGGCCAACATCACGGTGGAGGGCGCCGCCCCACGCTGCGGCGCCCGGCGGCCGGAGCGCACTGTCCGCCGCTGGTCATGGGGAGGTGGCGATGCGTTGTTTCACGGTTCTGGGGCCCTCGCAATCAGGCAAGTCCACGTTGATCCGCCGCCTTGCCGGGCTCGACGGCGACGCGGTCGCATCCGAATCGCTCGGGGTGCTGGAACTGACCGAATTCGGCTTTCTCGGGGATCGATGGTGCGCGCTGGACCTGCCCGGTGGCGCGGAATACGCCGCACTGGCACGCGGTGCGCTGATGGCGTCGGATGCGGCGGTGCTGTGCGTGCCGCCGGACCCCGAGGCGGCGATGCTGTGCGCGCCCTATCTGCGGGTGATCGAATCCGCGGGCACGCCGTGCCTGATCTTCATCAACCGCATGGACGCCGCGCGCGCCCGGCTGCGCGACGTGGTCGCGGCATTGCAGGGCTATACCGACCATACCATCGTCCTGCGCCAGATCCCCATGCGCGACGGCGA
Organism: Paracoccaceae bacterium; assembly: GCA_007128865.1. GTDB lineage: Bacteria > Pseudomonadota > Alphaproteobacteria > Rhodobacterales > Rhodobacteraceae > Rhodobaculum. Next base: position 2,200 of record SKWP01000427.1, on the reverse strand, counting down.
TGATGTGATCGGCGCGGTCGACCTGATTTCCGAACGCGCCTGGCGATACCGGGACGGCCAGACCTCGACGCTTGTGGAAATGCCCGGCGGGCCGGTCGCGGAACGCGAGGCCGAAGCCCGCGCCGAACTGCTCGAAGCGATGTCGGATTACGACGACAGCCTGCTTGAGGAACTGATCGAGGATCGCGTGCCTGCCAGCGGCGCGCTGTTTGAAATCGCCAGCCGCGAGCTGCGCGACAATGCCCTGGTGCCGGCCTTCATGGGTTCGGCGGAACGGCAGAACGGCATCATGCGGCTGATGAAGGCGCTGCGCCACGAGGCGCCGGCGGTTTCGGTGCTGCGCGCCCGGCTGGCCAGCGACGGACCTGCCCCGGTCTCGGTGGCCTTTCACGCCCAGATCCGCAAGCACCTGGGCAAGGTTGTCGCGGTTCGTGCGCTGGACGAGGGGGTTGCCACCGGCCAGCAGCTGGGTGGCGGAAACCTGGGCGGCCTGCACCGGGTCGGCGGCGGGAATGCCGGCACGCTGGCAACCGGCGCGGTCGCCCTGGCGGTCAAGTCCGATCAGCTTGCCGCCGGCCATCCGCTGACCGCCGACAAGGCGCTTGGCCGGCCTGACTGGACAGCCAGCCAGCCGCCGATGCTTGCCCGCGTGCTGAAGCCGGGCAACGAACGCGACGAGGTGCGGCTTTCGGCGGCACTGACCCGACTGGCCGAAACCGATCCGATGATGGCCACCGCGACCGAGGACGAAACCGGCGAGCCGGTGATCCTGGCCCAGGGGCCGCTGCATCTGCGGCATCTGCTGGCGGTTCTGGCCGATGATTTCGGCATCGAGGTGGATGTTCGCCCCCCGCAGGTGCCCTGGCGCGAGACCATTTCCAAGCGGGTCGAGGTCCGCTACCGGCACCGCAAGCAGACCGGCGGTGCGGGGCAGTTTGCCGATGTGGCGCTGATCATCGCCCCGCAAACCCGCGGTGCCGGCTTTGGCTTTGACGAAACGGTCAAGGGCGGGGCGGTGCCGCGCAACTATATCCCTTCGGTCGAGGCCGGGGCCCGCGAGGCGACCGAACGCGGGCCGCTCGGGTTTCCGGTGATCGACATCGCGGTCACGCTGACCGATGGCAAGCACCACGCGGTGGACAGTTCAGACCACGCCTTCCGCACCGCCGGACGCATGGGCCTGCGCGAAGGGCTTGCCCAGGCCGGGCCGCTGCTGTTGCAGGCGATCGACCGGATTTCGGTTCATGTCCCTTCGGCCTGTTCGGGGGCGCTGGTGCCGCTGGTCAGCGGGCTCAAGGGCCAGGTGCTGGGCTTCGACCGTGACCCGGCCGCCCGGGGATGGGATGTGTTTCGTGCCAATCTGCCTGCATCCGCGCGCGAGGATCTGCTGCAGGCGCTGGCCGGGGCGACCCAGGGAACCGCCTGGATCGAGGCCGAATTCGATCATTTCGAGGAGATCTACGGACGCGAGGCCGATGCGATCAGCAAGGCCCGGCTGGAGGCGCTGGCCTGACCGGGTACAATCAGGCGGTCGTGCGGGGGCTGGATGCCGGGGCGCAAGGGAACGGTCGATGATCATCTCGCGCCGGCGCCGGTTCATTTTCGTGCATGTTCCCAAGACCGGCGGCACCGCGCTGGCGCTGGCGCTCGAGGCGCGTGCGGCGGCAGATGACATCCTGATCGGCGACACGCCCAAGGCACGAAACCGCCGCAGGCTGATTGCCGGGGCGCAGACGGCCGGGCGGGTCTGGAAGCACTCGCGTCTGCGCGATGTCGAGGGGCTGGTCACAAGCCAGGAGATTGCGGACTGGTTCGTGTTCACGATCGTGCGCAACCCGTGGGAACGCACGGCGAGCTACTACCACTGGCTGCAGACCCAAGATTTCGATCACCCGGCGGTGCGGCTTGCCAAGGCCTGCAGCTTTGCCGCGTTCGTTGCCGATCCGGTGACCGAGGCAGGCTTTCGGGCCAATCCATACGGTGCCTATGTCAGCGATGGCGGTGGCCAGGAACGCTGTGCCATGTGGCTGCGCCATGAACGGCTGGATGAGGATGCGCGGCTGCTGGGGCAAAGGCTGAGCCTGCGGCTGCCGGCGCTATCGCGGGTGAATGCCTCCCCAAGGCCGGCCGACTGGCGCAGCCTTTATGACGATGCCACCGCCGCGCGCATCGCCGACTATTGCGCCGAGGATATCGCGCG
>SKWP01000105.1 GCA_007128865.1 Paracoccaceae bacterium | reverse complement strand
GGCCGAACAGACCAACATTCAGGTCAAGGCCAACGCGACCTCGGCCGACAATGCCGCCAAGCTGGTCGGCAGCACCGTGGTCGTGGCCAACGACGGCAACCAGAAGATCACCGAAATGGTCGAGGCGATGGAAGGCATTCGCGTTTCGTCGCAGGACATTGCCAAGATCATCAAGGTGATCGACGAAATCGCCTTCCAGACCAACCTTCTGGCGCTGAACGCCGCGGTCGAGGCGGCGCGCGCGGGCCAGCACGGGCGCGGCTTTGCGGTGGTGGCGCAGGAGGTGCGCAATCTCGCCGGCCGTTCGGCCAAGGCCGCGCGCGAGACCTCGGAACTTATCGAGGATGCATCGACCCGGGTACAGTCGGGCGTCCGCATCGCCGGCGAGGCACGCGAATCCTTCACCCGCATCGCCACCGATATCGAGGAAGTGCAGACCATCGTGCGCGACATCGCCGTGGCCAGTGATGAACAGGCCCGCGGGGTGACGCAGATCAACGCCGCGATCGGTGATGTGGCCAAGGCCGCGCTGGCCACCAGCCAGCAGGCCGACGAACTGGCAGCGAGCTCGGCCGAGATGCAGTCGGCCACCGAGGTCATGCGCCGCGACTTCGACCGCTTCAAGCTGCGTCAGATCACCACGCCAAAGGCCGCGGGGTTTTCGGTTGCCGACATGTCACCCGAGCTCAAAGAACAACTCCGGTCGATGTTTGCCGCCGAGATGGGCGCCCGCCAGCCCGGCACCGCCATGGCACCGCGGCCGGTGAACGGATCGGCACACGCCAGCAGCGTGGATCGTGACGAACGCGGCTTTGCCAACTTCTGAGCAGACCCGCGCGACCGGGTTTTCGGACCCGGTCGCGCCAAATCCCCGGAGAGCAAAGATGCCCTACAATGTCATGATCGTCGATGATGCCGCCATGATGCGGCTCTACATCGCCAGCTTCATCAAGACCCTGCCGGATTTCAAGGTCGTGGCCCAGGCCGCCAACGGACAGGAAGCGCTGGACAAGCTGGCCGATGGCGCCGAGGTCGACCTGATCCTGCTGGATATCGAGATGCCGGTCATGGACGGCCTCGAATTCCTGCGCCATGCCAAACTGAAGACCCAGGCCAAGGTCTGCATGCTGTCTTCGGTGGTGGTGTCGGGATCGCCTCACGCCGCAAAGGCGCGCGAACTGGGCGCCGATGGCGTGGTCGCCAAGCCGTCCGGAACGGTTTCGCACGACCTGCAGGAAAAGACCGGCGAGGAACTGGCCAACACGATGCGCGCGGTAATGGCCGCCTGAGCCAGCCGCCCGGCCCCACAGGAGTATGCCGCCATGTCCGACGAAATGGACGAAATCTGGGTTCTTTATGCCGATGACGGCGGACAGGCCATGGATGCTATGGAAACCGCGCTGCTGCAACTGCAGGAATGCGCACCCGAAGACCAGCCCCCGCTTGTGGCGGCACTGTTTCGCGCCGTGCATACCTTCAAGGGCAACTCCCGCGTCCTGGGGCTGGAGACGGTCGAGAACCGCGCCCATCTGGCCGAGGATCTGATCGGACTGGTCCGGGACCGGGGCGTTGCGCTGGATGACGAAATCCTGTCGCTGCTGCTGGAAACAGGCGATCGCCTGCGCGAGATGCTGGAAGAGACGGCACGGTCCCGCGCCGATGTCGACCCGGCCGGCACCGATGCGCTTGTCGGGCGGTTGCGCGACAAGATCGCCCGATGTGGGATGGCCGAAGCCGAACAGACGCCCCCTTCAGACCCCGACATCGCGGACGCGGAACCCGAGGCCCCGGAAGCCGGCAGCCACCAGCCTGCCGCCACCCCGCCTGTGACCGAGCCCGAGGCAGACCCGGCACCCGAAGCGCCGTCACCGGACATGCCGGCAGCATCCCCGGAGATTGCCGGGCCAGCCCCCCGACCCGCAGTGCAGCAGGCGCCACATCCGGCACCGGCCCAGTCGGCACTGGCCAGCGATGCCGCTTATCTGGCGATCTTCAACGACATGGTGGCCGATGCCCTGACAAAGCTGTGCAAGGCCCGCGATGCCGGCGACACGGCCGGCATCGCGCGGGTACTGCCCGGCCTGGCCCATGCCGCGCGGCAGTTGGGCCTTCAGGCCTGGCAGCAGCTTCTGGAAACACTGCCGCAGTCCCCGCAGCCGGGTGAATTGCACGATGTGATCGGCGCGATCCAAGCACTTGCCCGGTCGGGAGCGCCCGATCAGGGCGCATCGGCCGCTGCGCCGGAACAGGCTGGCTTCTTCGATCGCATCTCGGAGGCGCTTGAGACGATCTCGCGGCTCGGGCTGAACTATTCGCTGAACGAAACGCCCGATGAAACTGCCCTGGCCAGCGCCGTCGCGGTGCTGTGCGAGGTCGCCGACTCCGAAGGCTATGTGCGCGTGGCATCGGCCGCACGCACCCTTCCCGCGGCGGTGGATGCCGGCGGCTTCCGGCGCAGCGAACTGCGGCTTTACGAGGAACTGGCAAGCGTCGAGATCGCCCTTGGCGATACCGCACCGGCCGGTGGTGTCAGCCCGCGAAAGCTGTTGCAGAACTGGTGCGCCGACCATGTGTTCGAAACGCTCGACGAACTTGACGCGGTGCTCGAACGGCTGCGCAAGGGCAGCGATGCAAGCACCGACTACCGGGCGCTGGAACGCCTGATACGGCTGGTCCACCACGCCTGCGTGCATTTCGATCTCAACGTGGCCTCGGATCTGGCCATGTCGATTCTCGACCTCTTCAGCCGCGGCCATGCCCGCGGCGACCGTCCCGACGCAATCCTGATGCAGATCGCGCGCGGCTTCGTGGACACGCTTGAGCTGGTGTTCGATGCCGTGCGAGAGGGCGAAACGCCCGACATCGAACGGCTGGAGGAACTGTTTCGCGAAGCCGCCGATGCCGGCTTCACCGGCGCCGGCGTGATGACGGTGGCGACCATCGAGCGCCGCCTAGGTCTGCCCGCAGAGTTCCACCGGGTGCTTTCGCCCGAAAGCACCCGCGCCGCAGCCCAGGCGATGGAACAGGGCCGGCATTTCTATCTGCTGCGTGCCGATATCAATTCGGATGATGCGCTTGCCCAGGCCCTGTTTGACCTGATCGGCTCGGGCCGGATCGAGGCCATCACCAATGTGACGGTTTTCGAAGGCGACAAGACCATCTTCGACTTCCTGATTGCCTCGGAACAGGATGAAATCGAGCTGTCCGCCACCCTCGCGCATCTTGACCCGGGCGGCCGCAACCTCGTGCTCATGCGCAGCCTGCGACCCGAACCGGAACCGTCCGATCAGGATGGCACGCCGCCCGAGGCTGCACCTGACACCGTTTCGGATGCCATTCCGTCGGTCGAGATGTCGAGCGAGATGCTCGAACAGCTTGGCGAGGTTGCCGCCGGTCAGGCCATGCTGCAGAACATGCTGCGCGATCTGAGCGATGCGGACCTTTCCGAAACCCTCGATACGGTGCTGCGCCAGCATGCCGGTGACCTGCGCTCGGCCCGTCAGGCGATGCGCGCCGTGGCCGACCAGATGACAGAACAGCTGCGCGAGATCTCGCAGTTGGGAACCCAGATCCTCGGCCATCTGTCAGAGCTGCAGCAACTGACGGCCACCCTGCGGACGCGCCCGGCGGAAACCATCCTGCGCCCGCTCGCGGCCATGGTCGCCGCCCATTCCCGGCGCAATGGTTTCGAAGCCGTGCTGACCAGTCTCGGCGGCGATGAACCGCTTGATGTCAGCATGCTGGAAACGCTCCGGACCATCATGAGGCCGTTTCTGGTTGCCAGGCTCGATCATCCGATGGTTGCGCCGCGACGCCTGCATCTTTCGATCCGCAAGCTCGACGATCAGGTTTCGGCGGTTCTCGAAGACGACGGGAAGTCCGAGCCCGATCCGGCCCATGTGGCGGAAATGGAAAACGAACTGCTTCGCCATGGCGGGACACTGCGCATCGTCCGGCGTCCGGAAGGCGGCTTCAGGCTGCATGTCTTCCTGCCGGTGAACCTTGTGGTTCTCGAAGGCATGGTCGTTGGTGCCGAGGGCACGCGCTATGTTCTTCCGGTCAACGCCATCCGCAGCATCGTTCAGCCGGACCCGTCGGCGCTGGTTCCGGTCTCTGATCCCGATGGTCGCCGCACATGGCTGCGCCTGAACCAGGACGAGCTCATTCCGATCCGCAGCATTTCCACCGCCTCGGGTTGTCCCGGCGGGCATGGCCGCCAGCCTGCCGATGCCAAGCCGAAGGTGCATATCGTGCTGTCCCTGCCCGATTCATGCGTTGCGGTACCGGTCGATGAGCTGATGGGTCAGCAGCTTGTGCTGTCGCGCCCGCTGCGCGGCGTGATGACCGGACTGCAAAGCGTTTCCGGGGTGGCGCTGCTGTCGCGGGGCGATGTGGCCATGGTGCTTTCACCGGCCAGCCTGTGCGCCAGCCACAGCGACGCGCGGTTCCCGGGCACCGCCACCACACACTGAACGCCCGGCAGCCGGCAGGCCACGCGTTCGCGCTGAGGGATGATGGCATACCGACGAAAGTCGGTATGCCATCCGTTTTGCTGGAAAGGGTATCCGGATGTCCTTTTGCGACATGATTTAATTCGAATGATATTTAATCGGCAATGAAGAGATATGGGGACCGATTCGATGCGGGTGCTTCTTGTAGAAGACGACAAGTTCATGGCGCAGATGATTGCGGCGCTTCTGACCAAAAAGGAATTCGCCGTGACCACCGTCCATGACGGTGACGCCGCCATCGAGGCCATGGAGAGCTACCATTTCGACGCTGTCCTGCTGGACCTGCGCCTGAAGGAAACCTCGGGCCTCGATGTGCTCGCCACGGCCCGCGAAATGGGGGTGAAGTATCCGATCCTGATCCTGTCAGGGGACATGGATACGAACACCAAGGTTCGCGCGCTCAGCGCCGGCGCCGATGACTATGTGACCAAACCGTTCAAGATCGAAGAGCTTTCGGCGCGCATCATGGCGGTGGTACGCCGGGTGAACGGGCATGTGTCGACCTGTCTCGAAATCGGCCCGCTGAGGATCGATCTGGAACAGAAGCAGGTGCTGGCCCATGATGCGCCGGTCAACCTGACGCGCAAGGAATACGAAGTTCTGGAAGCCCTCGTGCTTCGGTCGGGCAGAACGCTGCGCAAGGATACGATCCTCAGCCTGCTTTACGGGGGCATGGACGAACCGAACCCCAAGATCATCGATGTGTTCGTCTGCAAGCTTCGCAAGAAGCTGTCGGAAGCCCTGGGCGGCAACTGCCCGATCCAGACGGTCTATGGCCTCGGCTACACGTTCCGCGCCTGATCCGGGCATTCGGGGAAACGGGCCGCCGCCCGTTCCCCCTTGCTGTCCCGAAGGCGAAGGCGCCCTCAGGGCCGGGGTGTCCGAAGGCCAATTGCCGCGACGTTGACAGAACAACGCCCGAATTGCGCCGGATCGCGGTGTTCAGGCTGTTGCGCTGCCTATGGCCGAACCCGGGGATAGAGAACGCATGATATCGCAATCGCAGGAAAGTCCCGCAGGCGCGCGGCGGGGTTCGGCCGTGATGCTGGGCAGAATGCTGGCGGCGTCGGCGGTCTTCTGGCTCGGCCTTCTGGTCGTGCTGCTGACTGGCTGAAGCCCCGGTGCGGGCCACCGCCCTGCTGCCGCAGGTTCAGAACCTTTCCAGCAGGCGGCGCAGGTAATCAAGCTCCAGTTCGGGGCGTTCCTGTTCACCGGACCGGCGGCGGATTTCCTCCAGAATGTCGCGGGCACGGCGGTAGACGTCTTCGCCCTGCAGCAACTCGTCGTCGGTGCCGATGCGGCCGACCTCGCCAACCTCACGGCCCAGCGGGTCGCGGCGGCCCTGCCCGTCGCGGCCGCTGAGGGCGCGGTCATCCTCGATGCCGGATGAATCCCGTGCCATGGCCTCGCCCATGTTGCGCAGGCTTTCGCGCATCGCGTCGATTGCCTCGGCCTGACGCTGAAGGGCGCCGGGCGAATCATCCTCGCGCAGGGCGCGTTCGGCTTCCTCCATGGCCCGGCCGGCATCCTCGAGCGCCTCGCGCGCCGCCTCGCCGGCCTCCGACCCCTCTCCGGGAAGCCCGTTTCGCTCGATCTCGGCCAGCCGGTCGCGGAGGTCGCGCTGACGGTCGGCCAGGTCGGAAGGCCCGGCGGTGCCGGTTTCGCCCTGACCTTCGCCTTCGCCTTCGCCCTGACCTTCGCCCCCCGTCCCGGGGGTGCCTGACGGCGGCGCCGGGCCGGCCTGCCCCTGACCGCCTTCCTGAAATTCGCGGAATGTATCGTCCGAAAGCTCCTGCTGATCACGCAGCGCCTCGCCCAGCCCGCGCATGGCCTGATCGTTGTCGCCGCCGTCGCCGCCCTGCCCCTGGGTGACCTGCATGTTTTCGAGCATCTGGTTGAGCAGTTCCATGAGCTCCATGGCCTCGGCCATGCGGCCCTGTTCCATCAGCTCCTGTATCCGGTCCATCATCTCCTGCAGCTGGTCGCCGGACATCTCCATCCGCTCGCCTTCGGCGAACTGCTCATTACCCTCCTGCGGGCCCTGTTCGGCCAGCTGGCGCATGTAGTCGCGCATCGCCTCGCGCAGCTCCTGCATGAGATCTGCGATCTCGCCCGCATCGGCGCCGCTGCGCATCGCTTCGGCAAGCTGGTCCTGGGCGCGACGCAGACGTTCGAGCGCATCGGCCAGCTCGCCTTCCTCGATCAGCAGGGCGATATCCCAGAGCGCCCCGGCAACATCGTCGCGGGTTTCGGATGTCAGCCCGTCGGCAATGCCCGCTTCCAGCTGGCGCAGCGCGGTGCGCAGCAGCAGGAAGGCGCGTTCGGATCGGAACATGTCATCGGGGCGATGACTGACAGCGCGCAGAACCTGCGCCACCCGCGGCGCGGTTTCGCGGTTCCAGAGCAGATCGCGCCGCATTTCGACAATCGCCGCAGCAAGCGGATCGAAAAACCGCCGGCCGGGCAGGACCGTGTCGAGCAGCGCGCTTTCGCCGGTCTGGCCGCGGGCATCGGTAACGCTGAGCTGCAAGGTCACAGGCAGGTTGGCCCAGGGGTGTTCGGAAAGGTTCTCGATCAGCGCCTCGGTGAACTGGGATCGGTCGCCGGCGATGGGCATCGGCAGGTCAAGCCGGATCGGCTCGCGCGGTTCGGGCTCTGCCTCCAGCCCGAAGCGGCGTTCCACCGCCGCAAGGTCAAGCCGGATTTCGGCCTCGCCCGCAACAACGCCATAATCGTCGCTGGCCTCGAATTCCTGCCGGAAAGCGCCGCGCGACTGGCGTTCGGGTTCACCGCGCAGCCGCACGCGGGGGGCGGCATCGGGCAGGACGGTTACCTCCCAGCCGCGGCCGCCGGGGCCCTGGACGTTGATGCGCCCGGCGCGCAGGATCTCGAAGTCATGCGCGGGTGCGTCGGCAGGCCCTGCGTCTTCCGGGTCGCGCCCGGACACCGTTTCGGCAAGGCTCAGTACGCCGCTGTCGCCGTAAAGGCGCACCGTCACCCGGCTGCCTTCGGGCAGGATCACCGT
>SKWP01000432.1 GCA_007128865.1 Paracoccaceae bacterium | reverse complement strand
CGAGGCTGACATGGGCCGTCGCCCCCCGGGCGGCGCTGCCTGCCTGTGCCAGCGCCTGCGGCTCGGCGTGGGGGCGCCCGCCCGGCGCGGTGGCGGCACGGCCGACAATCACGCCCTCGCGCACCAGCACGCAGCCGACGGCAGGATTGGGCCAGACCCGGCCAAGCATCCTGGCCCCCAGGGCAATCGCCAGCCGGGCAAAGCGGGTGTCGGCCTCGGACGTCTGGAACGGGGCGGCCATGGGCGGGCTAGACCGCCTGCACCGCGCCGCGCCCCGATCCGGCCGGCGCGGCCTTCACTCGTCGGCCGAGGGATGCGGCCGCAATTCGGAAACGAAGCGGTCGAAGTCGTCCGCGGCCTGGAAATTCTTGTAGACACTGGCAAAGCGGACATAGGCGACGGTGTCGATGCGGGCCAGCGTTTCCATGACGATCTCGCCGATGGTCTTGGAGGGCACATCGGTATCGCCCAGCGATTCAAGCCGCCGGACGATGCCGGATATCATCTGGTCGATCCGGTCCGGCTCGATCGGGCGTTTCTGCATGGCGATGCGGATCGAACGTTCAAGCTTGTCACGATCGAAGGGCTCGCGCTTGCCGGAGGACTTGATCACCACCAGATCGCGCAGCTGCACGCGTTCATAGGTGGTGAAGCGGCCGCCGCAGGCCGGGCAGAACCGCCGCCGGCGGATCGCGACGTGATCCTCGGCGGGGCGGGAATCCTTGACCTGGGTATCGATGTTTCCGCAGAACGGGCAGCGCATCGCCTCTCCCTCGGGGTTCGGATGGAACGGGGCACAGGCACTATAGGCAAGCCGCCAGACCTTGGGTAGGGGAAAAACCAGGCCCCATATCCCTGGTGGCGGAAGGGTCACAGCGCCGCGGCGGAATTCCCCTTGGCAGCCCGGCCGGGGCCGGGGCAGACTGTCAACACACCGTTTCAGCCGGAGACCACGCCCGTGAAGGTCCATATCGAGATCGACTGCACGCCGGAGGAATTCAAGGAGCTGTTCATCCCCTCCGACAAGCAGGCCGAATTCGCAGCCAAGGCGTATCAGGCCATGATGGAAGCCAGCCAGAAGGCGATCCAGGAGGCGATGATCCGACAGTTCGGCATGCTGCACCCGGGTCGCGACGACTGACATCGCCCGCCGACGCCGGCCATGCAACCCGCGGCTTGCGGAGCCGTTGCAGCGCATCCGGCCGTCCGATGCGCCCTTTCCACCGCCGGCGCGATGGACTATCTGGGCCTCGTCACCGAGAGGCCCGCATGAACCAGCCCCCCCATACCCCCCTCGCCGCCGACCAGCCCGGCCCCGTCGAGCGCAACTGGCGCGATGCCATTTCCCCGATCGAAGAGATCGTCGAGGATGCCCGCAACGGCCGCATGTTCGTTCTGGTCGATCACGAGGACCGCGAGAACGAGGGCGATCTGGTCATTCCCGCCCAGATGGCGACGCCGCAGGCGATCAACTTCATGGCCACCCACGGCCGCGGGCTGATCTGCCTGGCGCTGACCGGGGCGAGGATCGATGCACTGGGGCTGCCGTTGATGGCCTCGTCCAATTCCTCGCGCCACGAAACCGCCTTTACCGTCTCGATCGAGGCGCGCGAGGGTGTTTCCACCGGCATTTCCGCCCATGACCGGGCGCTGACCGTGGCCGTGGCCATCGATCCCGGCAATTCGGCCGCCGATATCGCCACCCCGGGCCATGTGTTTCCGCTGCGCGCCCGCGATGGCGGGGTGCTGGTGCGTGCCGGGCACACCGAAGCCGCGGTCGACATCGCCCGTCTGGCGGGGCTGAACCCTTCGGGCGTGATCTGCGAGATCATGAACGATGACGGCACCATGGCCCGGTTGCCCGATCTGGTTGACTTCGCCCGGAAGCACGGGCTCAGGATCGGCACCATTGCCGACCTGATCGCCTATCGCCGGCGCCACGACAATCTTGTGAAGGTGGTGCAGGAACGCCGGGTTCAATCGGAATTCGGTGGCGACTGGATGCTGCGGGTCTATTCCGATGCCACCCAGGGCGCCGAACATGTGGCGCTGATCAAGGGCGACATTTCGGGCGACGCACCGGTGCTGGTGCGCATGCATGCCTTCGATCCGCTGCTTGACATGGCCGGGCTTGGTGCGGCCGGCCGGGCCGGCGTATTTGCCGCCGCGATGCGCCGGATCGCGGCCGAGGGGCGCGGCGTGGCCGTCCTGCTGCGCGACACGCAGATGAAGCTGCAGCCGGGCGATGCCGGTTCGCCGCAGATTCTGCGGCAGTATGGTCTGGGCGCGCAGATCCTGTTGTCGCTCGGCTTGTCGAAGCTGGTGTTGCTGACCGATTCTGCAACGCCGCGGGTTGTCGGTCTGGATGGCTACGGGCTGAGCATCGTCGGCACCCGGCCGATTTCGGAGGGCTGACGGAATGGCCGGCACGGAAACACGCGATGCGCTCGCCCTGCCCCGCTTCGATCAGCCGGCAAGGCTGCTGATCGTGGTGGCCCCCTATTACCGCGACATCGCCGACGCGCTGGTTGCCGGCGCCACCGGGGTGCTGGAACGTGCCGGCGCCCGATGGGAGATCGTCGAGGTGCCCGGCGCGCTGGAGGTACCCGTCACGGTTGGCATCGCCCATCGCCAGGCGAATTTCGACGGGTTCGTTGCGCTCGGCTGCGTGATCAGGGGCGAAACCACCCATTACGACACCGTCTGCAACGACTCGTCGCGGGCGCTGATGCTGCTGGGGCTGGACGGGGCCTGCATCGGCAACGGCATCCTGACCGTCGAAAACCGCGCCCAGGCCGAGGTGCGCGCCGACCCGGCCGGCCAGAACAAGGGCGGCGGCGCGGCAGAGGCGGCGTTGCATCTGGTTGCGCTGACCCGGCGCTGGGGCCCCGGGCGGGGCGGCATCGGCTTTCGCCCCGGCGGCGCCGGGGACGATGGCAGTTTCCGCATCGCCGGCACGCCCGAAGGAACGCACCGCGCATGACCGCCCCCCGAGGTACCGACCGCAACCGACGGCTTCGCTCGGCCGCCCGGCTTTATGCCGTTCAGGCGCTGTTCCAGATGGAGGCCGCGGGCGCAACCGTCGATCAGGTGCGCACCGAATTCGAGACCTGGCGCATCGGCGCGCAGGATCCCGAAACCGGGCAGATCGCACCCGAGGCCAACCTGAAGCTGTTTCGCAGCGTGATCGAGGCGGCGGTGAACTGGCAGGCCAGAATCGACCAGATGACCGACCGGGCGCTGGTGCAGAAATGGCCGATTGCCCGGATCGATCCGACCCTGCGGGCACTGTTCCGCGCTGCGGGCGCCGAACTGCTGGATACCGACACGCCGCCCAGGGTGGTGATCAACGAATATCTCGATGTGGCCAAGGCCTTCTTTCCCGAAGGCACCGGCGCGCGTCTGGTCAATGCGGTGCTGGATCACATGGCAAGGGAAGCCCGGCCCGAGGCATTCTGACCCCGGCCGAAACGATACCCGGCAGCGGCGGTATGGCGCAGGCGGCAAGGATTGCAACATCGCCGGTATCGATTAAGTGCGGGGTATCGGAAGGAGTCTGCCATGCCCCAGCTTGTCCGCATGTATGCCCGGCACGTTGCCATCGGTTTTGCCATCTCGGCGGTCTTTGTCGCGCTGCTGATGTGGGGCAACGTGATGAACCTGCGCCATCTGGTCCTCAGCGCGCCCGGCGGCTGGCTGGCCGGGTTCCTGCTGTGGTTCTTCAACGGGCTGGTGTTTGCCGGGGCGCAATTCGGCATCGCGGTGATGAACATGGGCGATGACGACGGCAGCAACGGCGGCCGCAGGAAGCCCGAACCGGCCACACCGCCCGCGCTCGAACCCGTTCCGCTGCGGCTGCGCGCCGGATCGCGCTGAGGCGCGCAGCTATTTCACGTCATCGGCGTCGGGAATGTCGGGGCGGCTTTCGGCCCCTTCGTCCCGGGTGGCCTTGCGCCGCCGCCGCGGTGGCTTTGCGGGCGCCTGTGCGGGCGCTTGGGGCGCCGGCGGTGCCGGCAGCGATGCCCCGGCCAGATGCAGCGGCGGGGCCGAGCCGTCCTTGTCCTGCCCCATGTAGACAGTCATGTGCGGGAACGGGATTTCGACACCCGCCGCATCCAGAACCCGCTTGACGATTTCGGTATAGGCGCGTCCGACCGCCCATTGCATGCCGGCGCGGCACTTGATGCGGGCCCGCACCACCACCGCGGAATCGCCCAGCCGCGTGACCCCCTGCATGTCGAGCGGCTCAAGGATCGCCTCGGCCAACGGTCCGGCATGAAGCTCGTCAAAGGCGGTCTGCATCAGCGCCTTCACTTCCGAGACATCCTCGCGATAGGCAACACCCACCTCGGCGACGTGAAAGCCGAACCCCTTCATGAAGTTCGACACCGACCCGACCGAGCTGAACGGGATCAGGTGATAGGTTCCGTGCAGGTCGCGCAGCCCTACCGAGCGGATGGTCAGATGCTCCACCACCCCGGTGATGCCGCCGGCGGTCACCACCTCGCCCTCGTTCATGGCGTTCTCGATCTGGATGAAGGCGCCGGTGATGATGTCCTGCACCAGCTTCTGCGCCCCGAAACCGATGGCCAGGCCCAGCACCCCGGCCCCGGCCAGCAGCGGCCCGATGTTCATCCCCAGTTCGGACAGCACCACCATCACGGTGACCACCGCCAGCGCCACGGTAAAGGCGTTGCGGAACAGCGACAGAAGCGTGCGCGTGCGCACCGTGGGGATCCTGCCCACATCGGGGTTGAGCCGGTATTCGACCAGCGACGACACCGCCAGCCAGACCGCCACCGCCAGCAGCACCATGAAGGCCGCCGCCGCCAGCCGGCCAACCAGCTCCTGCCCGAAATCGCTGGCCAGCCAGCCCCAGACATCGATGATCCACCACGCCTGCAGGATCGCGGCGACCACCGCCACCACGATCAGCACCCGGACAACCTGCAGCAGCCCCGGCACCAGCGCGTTCAGGCGCGGCTCGAGCAGCGGCAGGGTCTGGCGTGCCGGTTCGGGCAGGCGCACCCCCGCGGCCAGCGCCCGGCGCAAGCCCAGCATGGCCACGAAGCCCGCCACCACCGCCAGCGCCGATTGCAGCGTCGCCCCCAGCACAAAGCGCGGCGCACCACCGGGATCGGCCGTCCACACCGCAAACAGGCCGGCCAGATAGACAATGGCCAGCCAGTGCCAGACCAGCCCCAGCCGGGCCTCGACCATGCCCAGCAGATCGTCGGGGTAACGCCGGTGGCGGGCATAAAGCGCCGCGCGCACCGGCAGCCGGTTGCGCAGGATCACCGAAACCGCCAGCGCCAGCGCCAGAAGCCCGACAAGCACCGCCAGGCTGCGCCCCACCGCCGGGCTGACCGCGGCCTCGACCAGCGGCACCGCCAGCAACAGCCCGTAGCCCAGCAGCCCCACCAGCCGGGACGACCAGAAATACCAGTGCCCCGCGGTGGCATCGGCCATCGGCGCCAGGCGCAGGGGGGTCAGCGCCGGCACCAGCCCGCCGCGCAGCACCACCTTGGACAGTTCCACCAGCAGGAAGGCGTTCAGAAACAGGCTCTGGCGGATATCGATGGCACCGGCGGTGCCGGCCAGCGCCACACCATAGCCGCCGGCCCAGGCCAGCAGCACCAGCAGCGCATCGACAGCCAGCGCCACCGCCAGCAGCACCACGCGCAGGATCACGCCGCCGCCTTCGGCTCGGGCCGCCAGCCGGCGCAGGCCAAACCCCGCGACCAGCCGCAACAGCGCATGCAGGCCCAGCGTCACCACCGCCACGAAGGCCAGCGCCCAGGCCAGCGCGCGCAATTCCTCGCCATTCACCGGGGTGGTGCCGGTCAGGATGCCGCCCACGTCGCGCAACGCCCCCCACAGCGCCACCACCGACGCCGCCGCAGCCTCGGCCCAGTCGCGCGTAAGCGCGGCGACCTGGCGTGCGGGCGACGGGATCGGTGCATCCTCGGCCAGGGCAGCGGCCGGTGGCGCCCCGGCCTCGGGTCCGGCTTCGGCCAGTGCCAGCAACTGGCGCACCAGTGCCGAACGCGCCGCGTCATCTTCCAGGATACGCGCCAGTTGCCGCGCCGCATCGCGGTCTGCTGCCGGGGCGGCGGTTTCTGACGGCGCGGCCGGCGACTGTGCGCTCAGCGGGCCGGGCGCGGCCAGCAGCAGGGGCACCAGCAGGGCAGCGGCGAACAGGCGAAGCATGCAGAACCTCCGAAAGGCGACGGGCCTCCGCCCGCCGCCCTGCCGATGTGCATGGTTCGGCTTTGTCGGGGCGGTCAGACCGGATGCAGGATCATCACCAAGACGCTATAGAAAAGCACCGCCAGAAAAAACCCCAGCACCAGCCAGAGTTGCAACTCCTTGCCCATGAAGGCTGTCCTTCGACCAGGAAAGTGAAAACCGGTTCGGTCGGCAGGTCAGATCAGGGGCGGCGGTGCGCGCGCCGGCGGGTGTTGCAGCCAAGCCATCGCGCGCGGCGGCTGTGGCTGCGGGAAGGATGCGCCGCCGACCGGTCGCGGCGGCGGAAAAGCACCGGATACAAGCGCCCCGGAAACGGGTTGCGGCGATGCCGGTTCGGCGCTGCGGGGTTCCTCGGCCGCGGCCACCAGCGGCAGCGCGCCACCCTCGACCGCCGGCCTTGCCGTCAGGGCCAGCGCCGTTGCCAGCGCGACAGCAAGGATCAGGGACAGGATGCTGCGCATCGGTGCGGCCTTGATGATGCGGTGTCAGCCCGCGGGCATGCGGGCCTCGACGACCCCGGCCAGCCATGAACAGCCGGCCGGTATCGCCTCGTCGTTGAATTCATAGCGGGGATGGTGAACCTCGGCGCTGTCGCCATTGCCGATCTGGATGTAGGCACCGGGGCGCGCCTGCAGCATGTAGGCGAAATCCTCTGCCCCCATCACCAGCGGCGCCTCGGCGCAGCTGCCGGAAACCGCCCGCGCCACTTCGGCGGCAAAGGCGGTCTGTTCGGCCGCGTTGACCATCACCGGATAGCCACGCTCATAGACCACATCGGCGGTTGCGCCCAGGCTTGCGGCAACGCCGCGGGCCACGGCGGTGACACGCTCCTGCGCCAGGTCGCGAATGCCCTCGTCAAGGCTGCGCACCGTGCCGCGCAGTTCCACCCGCGGCGGGATCACGTTGTAGGCCTCGGATGATGTGCGGAAGGATGTCACCGAGACCACAAGCTCCTTCACCGGATCGGCGTTGCGGCTGGCGACGGACTGGAGCGCCACCACGATGTGGCTGGCCACCAGCGTGGTATCGATGCAGCGGTGCGGCTTGGCGGCATGTCCGCCCACACCGGTCACGGTGATGGTGAATTCGTCGGCCGCGGCAAAGAACGCCCCCGGCCGGATGCCAAAGCTGCCCACCGGCCAGCCCGGCCGGTTGTGCATGCCATAGACCTCCTGGATGCCGAAACGCTCCATCAGACCCTCGTCGCACATCACCTTGGCGCCACCGCCGCCCTCTTCGGCGGGCTGGAAGATGACCACCGCGGTGCCGTCGAAATTGCGCGTCTCGGCCAGATACCGCGCCGCGCCCAGCAGCATCGCGGTGTGCCCATCATGG
>SKWP01000124.1 GCA_007128865.1 Paracoccaceae bacterium | reverse complement strand
GGCCGCCCGGCCGGAAGGGTCAGGACTGCGGCATCCATCAGGTTGCCGATCCGGGTGTTGCGCAAGGCAAGCAGGTTCTCGCGGACAAAATGCTCCTCATCTTCCAGCAGACGTGCCACCTGTGGCGGTCCGCCCGCATTCGTAGGCAGAACCACGGCATCGAAGCCCGCCACGGCCTCGGCCCAGACCTGCCGGTACTGGGCCAGCCGTTCCCACGCGGCAACATAATCGGCCCCGGAGAACGCAGCACCGGATTCAAACCGTGCACGGACCGGCGCAAACATCAGATCACCCGCCCTTGCGATGCCGTCTTTCCAGATACCAAAGGCTTCGGTCGTGTAGAGAATGGCAGAAAGCGCCATGGCCTCGGCGATTGCCGGCACCGCGCGATGCTCGATACGGGCGCCGGCACCGGCCAGATGGGCAAGGGCGGCATCGAAGGCCGCAGCCTGCGCCGGGCGCAGATCATCCAGCGCTACGGTCTCGAGCACCATCAGCCGCACCCCTGACAGCGATGCGCCTTGCAGATCGACCGGTGTTTCGCCGGCCAGAACCGCAAACACAGCCGCCGCATCCGCCACATCACGGGTCAGCGGCCCGGCGGTGTCGAACCGGCGCGCCAGCGGCACCGCTCCTTGCATCGGCAACCGTCCGTGCGAGGTCTTCAGGCCCACCAGATCGTTCCATGCCGCGGGTACCCGCACCGACCCCCCGGTGTCCGAACCGATTGCGGCCGGCGCCAGCCCGAAGGCCACCGATGCTGCCGCGCCCGAGGATGACCCGCCTGGCGCGGCGCCACCATCCCGGACGTTGGGCGGCGTACCGGTCACCGGATTCACCCCAAGCCCGGAGAATGCCAGTTCGCTCAGGTGGGTCTTGCCCAGACACACAAGCCCGGCGCGGGTTGCCACCTCGAGCAGCCGCGCATCGCGGTCGGGCACGCGCCCGGCCAGAACCTTGCTGCCGGATTCGGTTGCGGTGCCGGCGCTGTCGAACAGGTCCTTCCAGGACAGCGGCACCCCGTCCAGCGGCCCGCGTCGCATGCCGGCGCGTGCCCTGTCGGCGGCAGCCCTGGCCTCGATACGCGCGCGGTCCGGGGTTGTGCGGGCATAGATGCGTGTGCCGTCGGGATGCGCATGGATCGCCTCGAGAAAGGTTTCGGTCAGTGCAACCGGGTCGATCCGGCCGGCCCCGATCCCTTCGCCCAGATCCACTGCGCCCTGTGTCAACCACTCGGCCTTCATGCCCTTGTCCTCCTTCTTGAGTGGCGCGGACGATAGCGGCGCCGGGGCGCATGGACAATGCCGGCCGGTCAGCCATATTGGAGGCAT
Source organism: Paracoccaceae bacterium (assembly GCA_007128865.1). Lineage (GTDB taxonomy): Bacteria > Pseudomonadota > Alphaproteobacteria > Rhodobacterales > Rhodobacteraceae > Rhodobaculum. The sequence continues at coordinate 6,265 of SKWP01000124.1, read as the reverse complement.
GACACCCGAAACACTGCTCCGCCCCCGCCCGCGCCCTGCCTGCCGGCAGGAGCCCCGGTCATGACCATGGATGCCGATGTCGCCATCGTGGGCGGCGGGCTCAACGGCCCGGTCCTGGCTCTGGCGCTGGCCAGCGCCGGCATGCGCGTCTGCGTGGTCGATGCGCTGCCGTCCGAACGGCGCGCCGATGCGGGCTTTGACGGGCGCGCCTATGCGCTGGCGCTGGCGTCGGTGCGGCTGCTGAAGGCGCTGGGCCTGTGGCCGGTTCTGGCAGCCGATGCCCAGCCGATCCGGCGCGTGGTGGCCAGCGACGGCCGCCCGGGCGAAGGCGCCGGCCCGTTCCTGCTGGATTTCGACGCCGGCGAGATCGAGGAAGGCGCCATGGGGCAGATGCTGGAAGACCGGTACCTGCGCCGGGCCCTGCTGGACGCCATGGATGCCGCGCCCGGCATCACCCATCTTTCCGGCGAGACGGTCGTCGGCCAGACGGTGCAGGATGCGGGGATGGCGCTTGGGCTGGCTTCGGGTGGCAGCGTCGTGGCGCGGCTTGCCGTCGGTTGCGACGGTCGCGCAAGCCCGACGGCGGCCCGCGCCGGCATCCGCCGCACCGGCTGGGGCTATGGCCAGACCGCGATCGTCTGTGCCGTGGCCCATGAGCGCCCCCATCACGGCGTTGCGCATCAGTTCTTCATGCCGGCGGGGCCGCTGGCTATCCTGCCGCTGCCGCACAACCGTTCGTCCATCGTCTGGAGCGAGGCCGATGCCACCGCCCGTGCGGTCACGGCGCTGGACGATGCGGGTTTTCTGGAGGTTCTGCGCCCGCGCTTCGGCGATTTTCTGGGCGGGATTCGCATCGAGGGGGCGCGGTTTTCCTATCCGCTCGGTCTCAGCCTGGCGCAAAGCCTCGTCGCTGCGCGGCTGGCGCTGGTCGGCGATGCCGCCCACGGGCTGCACCCGATTGCGGGGCAGGGGCTCAACCTCGGGCTGCGCGACGTGGCCGCGCTGGCCGAAGTGCTGGCCGATGCACGGCGCCGGGGCGAGGATATCGGCGCGCCCGATGTTCTGGACCGCTACCAGCAATGGCGGCGCTTCGACACCGTGGCCATGGCCGCCGCGACGGACGCGTTCAACCGTCTGTTTTCGAACGATAATCCGATCCTGCGCGGGGTGCGTGACCTGGGCATGGGGGCGGTGCAGGCGCTGCCGGGGCTGCGCCGGCGGCTGATGCGCGAGGCCGCCGGCCTTTCGGGGACGCTGCCGCGGTTGCTGCAGGGCCGGCCTGTCTGACCCGACCGGCGCGCGAACGATCCGCCATGTACCGCGGATCGGGCCGCCTGCGACGGCCGGAAGGACCATGTTTCACCGGGCCGGCTTGGTTGATATCGATCAAGGCAGAGGTGGAATCCGCCAGTCACTCTGTCGCAAGGAGGGACCGCTCATGACCAGCATCGACGATCGCCGCGCCCAGCTTGAAGACCGCCGTCAGGAATTGCTCGACCGCATGGTGCAGGTGGAGCGCGAACTGGACTCCCACGAGGCCAAGGACTGGGAAGAACAGGCCACCGAACAGGAAGACGACGAGGTGCTGGAACGGCTCGGCTTTGCTGCCCGCGCCGAGGTCGCACAGATCGACGCAGCCTTGCAGCGCATCGCAACCGGCGATTACGGCTACTGCGCCCGCTGCGGCGAGGAGATTGCGGAAAAGCGGCTGGATCTTCTGCCCTATACGCCGCTTTGTGCCGCTTGCGCCCGATAGGCCCGGCCACATGACCGACGGTGTGCCGTGGCGGGTTGGAGCGCCATGGCGGACGGTTGCCGACAGAGGGCAGCGCCAGACCGCCGGGTGGGCGCTGCACGGTGGATACCCGGGCGGTTCATGGTGCAAGAACATCCGACCGCGCAACGGTTTGAAACGTTGCAGGGCGCCCGCCCGTCGTGCCGGAGGCACGCCTGCGGCGTGACGGGGGCGGTCGGGCGCGGCCCGGCGGCGCTGCGCGCCTTGATTCCGGGCCAGGGGGGCGGCGTCCGCTCCATCCCGCATTGCTGCGGCCCGTGATGCCTGTGTCCTGCGGCGCTCACCGGTGCCACCGCTCAGGCGCCGAACACCCGATCGGGGCCTGAACCGGCGGAACACGGCCGCTGCCCTCAGCCCCGGCGCGGCTTGCGGATGCTCGCGGCCTCGGCCAGCCTGCGGCGAAGCGCTGCCGTGTCTTCACCGAGGTCCGAGACATCATCCTCCAGCCCGCCGGCGGGCGCATGCACGGCGCCGGCCGCTTCGGCCAGCCGCCAGGTCAGCCCCTCGTCGGCCAGCCCGGCAATATCGGACTCGGCCTCGGCCAGGACCCGCGGGAGCGAGCGCAGCGCGCGGTGCCGGGCAAAGGCATCGCGCAGGCTCTTCCGGACGGTCTCGGCCGGGCATCCGGGGCGGACGATGGGTGAATCGCAGACGCCGGGCGTGGTCATCAATCGTTCGGCAATGGCCCCGGCCGCCCCTTCGCCCGGCGCTTGCGGCGATCCGCCGGCCTCCGTCTGGTCCGCCGGGCTGCGCAGCAATGCCAGCCGCAGGGCCTCGTGTTCCGGCACCACCACTTCGAGATGCTCCAGATCGTCCTCGAATTCGGCCACCAGCCCGGGGTGCGACAGCAGCGCTGCCAGCATCACCGCCTCGCGCAGCCGGTGCCCGGCAAGCTCGCCCGCTGGCCGGGCCAGCAGGCTGGAGCGTGTTGCCGCCAGCGGCGCCGAGGCAATCAGCCGCCGCCCCTGCCGGAACCCCGCGCCACCGCGCCCCGCACCGGATGCGCCCTGCGGCGGCAGCGGCCGCGGGGCAGGGGCCAGCAACGCGCTGCGGCGGGTTCGGAAGTCTTCGGCGTAATGGGCACGAATCGTGGGGTCGGTGATGCGGCGCAGGGTGGCGCGCAACGCCTTGTCCAGCGCCGCGCGCCGCTCGGGGCTGTCGAGCACCTTGCCTTCGGTCTCGCGCTCCCACAGAAGTTCGGCCATCGGCCGGGCGCGTTCCAGCAGCGCCGCCATGGCTGCCGGCCCGCCGCTGCGCAGCACGTCGTCGGGGTCCTGGCCGGCCGGCATCAGCGCAAAGCGCAGCCCCTGACCGGCTTCGATCAGCGGCAGGGCAAGGTCGATCAGGCGCTGCGCGGCACGCAACCCCGCCGTATCGCCGTCAAGCGCGATCACCGGCTCGGGCGCCATCTGCCACATCATGCGTAACTGATGCTCGGTAATCGCGGTGCCCAGCGGCGCGACTGCCCCCTCGAAACCGGCGCGGGCCAGCGCGATCACATCCATGTAGCCCTCGGCCACCACCAGCGCCGCCCCGCCGCCAACCGCAGCCCGTGCCGGCCCGTGGTTGTAGAGGCAGCGCCCCTTGTCGAACAGCGGGGTTTCCGGCGAATTGAGGTATTTCGCCTGCGCCAGCGCCGAAAGCGCGCGGCCGCCAAGCGCGATGCACCGCCCGCGCGGATCGCGGATCGGAAACAGGATACGGTCGCGAAAGCGGTCATAAGGGGCGCCATCGTCGGGGCGGGCGACAAGCCCGGCCTCGATCATGACGCTGTCCTCGATCCCGGCGCCGCGCAGATGCGCAAGCAGGGCCTGCCGGTCGCCGGGGGCATAGCCGATCTCGAAGCGTTCCAGCGCCGCGGCATCCAGCCCGCGCCCGGCCAGATATTCCCGCGCAGCCGTCGCCCGCGCCGTCGAAAGCTGCATGCGGTAGAAGCGCACCGCGGCTTCCATCGCCCCGGCCAGCACCGTGCGGCGGTCGGCCCGTTCGGCGGCCTTCGGGTCGGCCGCGGGCATGGCCATGCCGGCCTCGCGCGCAAGCTCTGCCACCGCCTCCATGAAGCCGAGGTTTGCGGTTTCGCGCAGAAAGCTGATCGCATCGCCCTTGGCGTGGCAGCCGAAGCAGTAATAGAATCCCTTCGCGTCATCGACATGAAAGGATGCGGTGCGTTCCTGGTGGAACGGGCAGGGCGCCCACATGTCGCCCTTTCCCGGACGCGACTTGCGGTTGTCCCATGTGACCTTGCGCCCCACCACCCGGCTGAGGGGGACACGCGCGCGCAGCTCTTCCAGAAAACCGGGGGGCAGACTCATGCCGGCAGTATCGGCGCGGCGGGCTGCCAAGTCCAGCGCCTCCGGCGTGCATCACCGCTGCGTGAGGCCCGCTAACCCGAGGGGCTCGCGCGGCGAAGCAGTCATTGCCAGCCGTTTGCGAAGGAGCCCCGCATGAGACCCGAATCCAGACACCGTGCCATCCTTGCCGCCGCGCTTGCCGGTGCGCTTGCCATCGGGCCCGTGCCCCCGGTGCTGGCCGATCCGGCGCGCTGGCAGGCGGAATTCCCGCTGACCGATTTCTCGCGCGCCTCGGTGCCGCTGCACGAGATCATCTCGGGCGGCCCGCCGCGCGACGGCATCCCGGCGATATGGGATCCGGTCATGGTGCCCGCGGCCGGCGAAACCCGCATTCCCGGGGCCGAGCCGGTGATGACGCTGGAATTGCCGGGTGCCGAACCGCGTGCCTATCCGGTCCGGTACCTGATGTGGCACGAGATCGCCAATGACGTGATCGGCGATGTCCCGGTTGCGGTCACCTACTGCCCGCTGTGCAATTCGGCCATGGCCTTCGATGCCCGCGTGGACGGCGAAAGGCTGACCTTCGGCGTTTCCGGCAAGCTGCGCCATTCCGACATGGTGATGTACGACCGCGAAACCGAAAGCTGGTGGCAGCAGGCCATCGGCGAAGGCATCGTCGGGCGGCACACCGGCGTGCGGCTGGTGGCGCTACCGGCCTGGATGGAAAGCTGGGACGAATTCCGCAGCCGCAACCCCGACGGGCTGGTGATGGACGAACCCCAGTGGCGGCGCAACTACGGCGCCAACCCCTATGCCGGCTATGACAGTTCGATCCGGCCGTTCCTGTACGGCGGTGATCTGCCGCCCCACGACATTCCGGCACTGGCCCGTGTTGTCCGCGTCGATGACCGGGCATGGACATTCGAGCGGGTGCGCGCCGCCGGCGAGATCGTCGAGGACGGCGTGCGGATCAGCTGGACCGCCGGGCAGGTTTCGGCGCTTGACAGCCCGCGCATTGCCGAGGGGCGCGAGGTCGGCACCATCCGGGTGCGCGATGCGGCCACCGGCGCCGATCTGCCCCATGACGTGCCCTTTGCCTTTGCCTTTCACGCCTTCTTTCCGGACGGCCGCTGGATGCTGGGGCAGTGATCGGAAAGGCGAATGACCGCATCGCGGCGCCGGTGCTGCCGTAGCCGCGCGGGGGGCGTGCCGTCAGGCCCATTGCGGCCGGATGCGGGGCGCCGCGGGCTGCCGGCAGGCACTGCGCCTCAGGCTGTTGCCGCCGCCGCCTGGTCTGCCAGCCCGCGGATGCGCGCCACCATCGCCCGCAGGCCGTTGGAGCGTTGCGAGGAAAGATGCTGATCCAGCCCCAGACGTGCCAGTTCGGCGGCCGCGTCGGTGTTCATCACCTGTTTCACGGTCTGGCCGGAATAGAGCGCATGCAGCACCGCGATCAGCCCGCGCACGATCATCGCGTCGGAATCGCCGGCGAAATCGAAACGCGCGCCGGGGCCGCTGCCCTCGATCTGCGGCATGATCCAGACCTGGCTTGCGCAGCCGTCCACCCTGGTCGCCGGCACGCGCAGCTCATCGGGCAGCGCCGGCATGGCCCGGCCCAGTTCGATGACATGGCGGTAACGGTCTTCCCAGTCGTCGAGAAAGGCGAAGGTCTCGGCGATATCCTCGAATGCCTGGCTGGCCAAGGCTGGCTCCTTCCGGTTGCACTGTGAGCCAACAGGTAGGCCGCGAAGGGGGCAAGGTCCAGTCGCCAGTATCCGGCACCCGGCAAAGGGTTCCCTCTGCGCCGCGCAACGGCTTGCGACGTTGCAGGGGCGCCCGCCCGATCGGGGCGGTCGGGCGCGGCCCGGCGGCGCTGCGCGCCTTGATTCCGGGCCAGGAGTGCCAATAGCCAACCGTCCGCTAAGGTCTCAGCCCGGCATCGAGCCACTTCCGTCAGGCGGCCCGCACTGGCCGGCGCGTCAAGGTCCGGGGCGGCTTTTCAAGCCCGAAGCGATCGGCTACCGTCGCTGCGATCGAACGAGGGGATGCCGATGAACCGCACGCTGCCCGCCGCGCTTGCTGCACTTGTCTTCGTATCGGCCTGCGGATGGGCCGCCGAATCGCGGCTAAACCCCTTCAACTGGTTCGGCCGCAGCACCGAAGCCGAGGTTACGCTGGT
>SKWP01000315.1 GCA_007128865.1 Paracoccaceae bacterium | reverse complement strand
CATCGCGCGACAGGTTTCCGTACCCCAGCGAACCGCCGAAATAGGGGCCGCTCCAGTTTCTGGCCGGCGCGACCATGGGTGCCGGTGCCTGAACCACCGGTTCGGCCGGAACCGGCGCGGGCGAGCCCGCCAGCGCGGGCGCGGCAAGAACGGTTGCGGCCAGGAATGCGGGGATCGTCTTCATCTGTCTGCTCCTTGCTGCTCTGTTCCGGTTGCGATCGCCGGCCGGGCCGGCGCCTCGCTCACCTCACAGGTGGCAATCGAACCGGCCGCCGTTAAGGCCCGCTCACGCGGGCGTTATGCGATGGCGGTGCGGTTGGCAGGTTACTGCCCAAAGGCGATGCCCGGTCAGCGGCGATCTGCCAACAGCGCGGCAAATCGGTAGAAACCATGCACCATCTTGGAATACGGCATCAGCAGGAAGAAGGCGAGCACAGCGCCGAGGTGAAGCGCCAGAAGCGCCGGCACCGCTGCGGTGCCGGTTGCCGCATAAAGCGCAAGTCCGGTTGCCGAAACGGTGAACAGAAGCGCCGTGAAGCCGAATTCTCCGCTCAGCACCCCCGATGCGCCGAGGCCGGGGTCGGCGCGCAGCTTCAGCGCCATCAGCCCCGCAGTCCCGATGCACAGCAGAATCCCGCCCGGCACACCCAGAAGCTTGGGCGGGCTGAACGGGCCATAGGGCGCCTCCATGCCCAGCCCGTAATGCATCAGCGTCGCAACCGATGTGGCCGCAAAACACATCAGAAAGCCCCACATCGTTGCCTGATGCGCATGCCTGCGGGCATTGGAATAGCGCTCGCCCTTTTCGAAGTTGCAGCCCTGCCCCTGCCCGCCGTCGAGGTTGCGCATGGATGCCGCACGCCGGCTGGCGCGGACCACATCGGCCCAGGCAAGGCGGCCGCCGCCGATCTCGCGCCAGTAGCCACGCAGGCCAAGGCCGATCACCCCGAGCGGCAGCAGGAAGGCCGGCAGGAAGATTGCCACCATGGCGGCATGGCTGAGATAGGCATAAAAGCCCTCGCCCGATTCCGGCCGCAGCGCGGCAAGGGCCGCAAACATCGCCGCCAGCCCGACGACCAGCGCCGCCGCCAGCGCCAGCCCGCTGCGATGAAAGGCGCGCGCCAGCAGCTGCGGGCGGGCGTGACGTTCCCATCCTTCCTGCCGGACCTCGGCCAGCGCCGCCGGCAGGTTCAGTTCGAATTCGTGCGGCGGTGTGTACTGGCAGGCATAATAGCAGCCGCGGCAGTTGTGGCAGACGCCGGCCAGCCGCGTGACCGCCGCGTTGTCGATCTCGGTCAGGCGGGTCAGGGCCGGAAAGACGTCGCAATAGCCTTCGCAGTATCGGCAGGCGTTGCAGATCTCCAGTTGCCGGCGGGCCTCGTCCACCGGGCCGGCGGGATAAACGATCTGGTCATCGCGCATGGGTGGCGGCCTCCTGTCCGGCAATGCGTCCGAAGACGGTTCCGATGGTCATCCCGAAGCCGGCCAGATAGCCCTGGCCAAGAATCGAGCCGGCCATGATCTCGCCCGCCGCATAGACGTTGCGCAATGGCCCGTCGGCACCCTGCACCTGTGCGCGCGGGCAGACCCGCAGCCCCAGATAGGTGAAGGTCACGCCGGGGCGCAGGCTGTAGCCGCGGAAGGGCGGCGTATCGATCGGCCTTGCCCAGTTGGTCTTGGGCGGTTCGATGCCCTCGGTTGCCAGCCCGTCGCGTTCGGTCGGGTGAAAGCTGCCGGGCCTGCAGGCGGCGTTGAAGGCATCGACGGTTTCGCGCAGCGCCGGGCCGGGCAGGCCAAGCGCCTGCGCCAGCCCTTCCAGCGTCTCGGCCTCGACCGGCGGAAAGACCGTGGGCATGAACAGCCCGCGCGCCTTGTCGTCGATGATGGCATAGGCGACCTGGTCGGGCTGGGCGGCCACCAACCGGCCCCAGATCGCATAGCGCTTGGGCCAGACGTCTTCGCCCTCGTCATGAAAGCGCTGTCCGTCGCGGTTGACGACCACCGAAAACGGCACGCAATCCACCCGGGTCACGATGCCGGCGTCGTATTTCGGCGCCCGCCCGTCGATGGCCACGGCGTGGCACTGGGTCGGGTCGCCGACGCTTTGCGCGCCCTGGTCCAACAGGTCGCGCAGCACCACGCCGCGGTTGTAGGGCGTGCCCCGGATCAGGAAGTTGCGCGCCGCCGGCCCCCAGGCCCGCGCCAGCCAGTCGATATCGGCCTGAAACCCGCCCGAAGCCAGAACCACGGCCCGCCCCGCAATCCGCGTGCCGTCGGTCAGTTCCAGCCACTGGAAGGCACCATCCTCCAGATGCACATGACCGACCTCGGCCTCGTAGCGAACCGAAACCCCAAGATCCTCGGCGGTGGCGTAATAGGCGTTTACCAGCGCCTTGCCTCCGCCGAGGAAAAACGCGTTGGTACGGTCAAGCGACAATGTGCCCGACAACGATGCCTGAAAGCGTACGCCATGGGCTTCCATCCATGGCAGGCAGGCTTCGCTGTAGCGGATCGTCAGCCGGGCAAGCTCGGGGTCGGTCTCGCCCTTGGTGACGCGCATCAGGTCGTCGTAGTATTCGTCCTCGCCATAGGTTCCGGTCAGGACCGACAGCGGCCCGTGATGCATGCAGCGGAAGTTGCGGGTGTGGCGCGAATTGCCGCCCCGGTAAATCCGTGGCGCGCTTTCCAGTACCAGCACCGTTGCACCGGCCTCGGCGGCTTCGATCGCGGCACAGAGTGCGGCGTTGCCGCCACCCACCACCACCACATCCCACACTGGCGGTTCAGACATGGTTTTCTCCGTCGTCCTCTTCATCCTGCCGGTGCGCCTCCTGCTGGCGCAGCAGCCGCAGCCTTTCGCGTTGGGCGGCCTCGATATGGGCACGCATCGCGGCTTCGGCCGATCGGCCGTCACGCTTGCGCAGCTGCGCCAGCACTTCGGCATGTTCGGCTTCGGCCTCGGTAACGCGCGCCGTTCCGGCCAGCGTTGTCGGCCCGAGAATCATCATCGTACGCTGCATCGCCGCCACCGCCCGTGACAGGAATCGGTTTCGGGCGGCGTTGAGCAGCGCAACATGAAACTGCCGGTTCAGTTCGGCCGCCGTCAGTGGTTCGGCCGCTGCCGCACCCATGGCGGCATTGATCGACTCCATCTCGTCGAACTCGATGCGCGCTGCGGCCCGCGCGGCAAAGCGTGCGGCGGTCCCCTCCAGCACGACCCGCATCGCATAAAGCTCCATCACTTCGGCATGGACAAGGCGACGCACCGAAGCGCCCTGACGCGGGACATGCTCGACAAGCCCCTCCGCCTCCATACGGCGGATCGCCTCGCGTACCGGTGTGCGGCTGATGCCCAACCGCGCCGCAAGCTCGGTTTCCCGCAGTCTGGCCCCGGGCGGAAACCGGCCGCTGCGGATTTCGTCAACCAGACGGGCATAGGCAGAATTGCCCTGGGTGGTATCGACTTCGGCCTCGGTCATGCGTGGCATGGTCTCGCAAAGGTCGGGCTGACTGGCCGGCGTCCGGGCGCCGGCCCTGTATGTATACGCGTGTATACATCTTTCGCCAGCAGGTCAACGATTGCGCATGAACAGGCCGGGATGGGCGCTTGCCACGGCGCGAGGCTGCGCCCGTGCCAGAGGATCCGGCCGTCCCGGCGAAATGGTTCGGGGGCTCGACAGGATGCTGTCGCAACCGGACGCAGTCCCGGCATCGGGCGGACGCGCACCGATCAGGCCGGCAGAAGGCAATGCTGCGGCGTTATTCGGCCGCCAGCCGACCGGCATCGCGGCCATAGGCGCAAACTGCCGCAACCACGCGCGCGATACGCGCCTTCACGCCCGCAAAACCCGGCCTGCGGACCACCCTGCGCTCATCCAGATAGAGGCTGCGGTCAATCTCGACCTGCACCACATGCACGCCACGCGCCGGCCGGCCGTAGCGTTCGGCGACATAGGCACCCGCAAACGGGGCATTGCGCGCCACCCGGAACCCTTCGGCCGCAAAGGCCGCTTCCACCGTCGCCGAAACCGCCGCGGATGCGGCCAGCCCGAAACGGTCGCCCAGAACCACCTCGGGGCGGGGCCGGCCGGGGCCTGCGCCCTCCAGCGCCTCGCGCGGCATCGAATGGCAATCGATCAGGATGGCGCGGCCGAATCGCGCCAGGCTGTCGCGGATCAGCGCCTCGACACAGGCGTGATAGGGCACCCAGCAGCGCCGGATCCGATCCTCGGCCTCGCCAAGCGGGAGCTTTCCGGCATAGATGGCGCGGCCGCCGGCCACCACCCGCGGAATCACGCCGAGCCCCGAACTGACGCGCGGATTGAATGGCTGCGGCCGCACCCCGCGGATCAGCGCCGGATCAAGCTCGGATGCGCTGCGGTTGAAATCGACATAGGCGCGCGGCACCCTGGCCACCAGAAACGGCGCGCCATGGACCGTGGCGGCCGAAAAAAGCTCGTCCACAAAGGCATCTTCGGAGGACCGGATTGCAAGGCTGTCCAGCACGCTGGCCGCAATCAGGTCGCGCGGATAGTCCCGGCCGCTGTGCGGCGATGCAAAGATCGCGCAGGTTTCGCGCCGGCGCGGCTGCATGACCTCGAAAGCGGCATCATCCATGGGCTGTCCTCCGTGATACCCGATATAGACGCTTTGTGGGCAAAGCCAAAACCCTCTTGAAGCCGGGGCGGACTCAACTTATGAACGCCTCCGGACCGAGGCGCGCCATGCGTCCGGATCGGGCGCGTAGCTCAGCGGTAGAGCACTACGTTGACATCGTAGGGGTCACTGGTTCGATCCCAGTCGTGCCCACCATTCCGGCCTGCACCCGCAGGCACCAGATTTCGAGGCGCAGCCGCGCCGCGCAGAGGAGAAGACCGATGAAGGTCCGCAATTCGCTCCGCTCGCTCAAGCAGCGGCACCGCGACTGTCGTGTGGTGCGCCGCAAGGGCCGGGTATTCGTGATCAACAAGACCCAGCGGAAATTCAAGGCCCGGCAGGGCTGAGGTTTTTCGCGCATGCGTGAAGCAGGCCGCCGGGCTGGGTCCGGCGGCCTGCTTCATGGTGACATCAGGGCACGCAGCCGGCGGGCTCGCGTCCAGGGCGAAAGCCGCCGCGACATCGCGCGTTCGGCCGGTTGCCAGCCTGGCCGGGCCCGATGACGTGGCGGGATCTGGCCTGATGCCGGATCCGTTTGATCTGTTCGTGGAGCACGGGCGGGGAAGGGCCGTTGGTGGTTCGAACCGATCAAACGGATTCCGTATGACACACCCCTGATCTATTCGAAACGCAGCGGCAGGCCCTCGGCGATCAGCCGGTTGGCGGTGGCCCGGCTCAGATAGCCGGTTGCAGGCAGGCCACGGGCCTCCTGAAAGGCGGCAATCGCGGTGCGCGTATCGGCATCGAAGCCGCCATCCACCCGGCCGGGTTCGAATCCCAGTACGGCAAGCTGGCCCTCGATGAGGCTGCGCACCAGCCGGTTCAGCCCCAGTGCGGATTCCTCGGCCCGGGCGGCAGCGATTTCGGCTTCGGTCGGGCCGGTTTCCGGCTCCGGCTCGGGTTCGCCGGTCAGCGCACGCAGGCGGGCTTCGGCCTCGGCCACGAAAAGCCCCTCGGGATGGGCGCGAAGATAGGCGCGGTAATCGCCCGGCGTGTCGAGTTCCCGCGCCTGCTGCCATGCCTGACGGTCGCGCTGCTCGGCCTCGCGGCGGCGGGCGTCCTCGATCTCGCCGATCCTGTCACGCGCGACCGGAGCGAATATTCCTTCCGGGTAGCGCGCAAGATAGGCCCGCAGTCCGGCTTCGTCGCCGCGGGCCGCACCGCTGTCCTGCCAGAACGACCGGTCGGCCTGTTCGCGGGCAAGCTGCTGGCGCCGCTCCTGTTCGGCGATTTCGGCGCGGCGGCGTTCGGCGTCGGCAGCCAGCAGCGCGCGCTGGTCGGGATCGATGAACCCGGTCTGCGCAAGCCCGCGGCCGGATTGCCAGCCACTGATCGCATTCCGGGTACCGGGGCCGAAGATGCCATCGACACCCCGGGTATCGAACCCCAGAACCGTGAGGTCTTCCTGCACCGCGCGCCGGTCGCTGCGCGAAAGGTTCATCGCCGCCTCGCGGCGTTCCGGGTCGGCGGCAAGCCGTTCAAGTGCCGCGCGCGCCAGCATCGCAAAGCGGCCATCGGGATAGGTGCCCAGATAGCTTTCATAGGCTTCCGCGGTGGCAGCGGCATCGGCGGCCGCCCAGGCGGCGCGGTCTTCCTCGGCGGCGCGGGCTGCGGCATCGGCGGCGGTTTCGGGGTCGATCGCGCCTTCGGGGATAAAGGGAACCAGTGGCGAGGCGAAGCCCGAAATCTGCACGAAACGCGTCGCCCCGGCCAGTTGCGCCGGCAGGCTTCCGGGCCTTGCCAGCGCCTCGGCCAGCCCGGCAAGCTGTTCGGCCGGGCCGCGCAGCACCGTCACACCCTGGGGAATGGCGTCAAGCTCGGGCAGGCCGGCGCGCAGCATCGGGCCCAGCGGAAGGGATCGCGGCGCATGGCCCAGCATCACCACCGCCCCGCCCGGCAGGGTTCCGGCCAGTTCCAGCACCGCACCCAGCCGCAGGCCCTGACGGTCGGCTTCGGCCAGACCGGGTGTGTCTGCATCGGCAGCGAGCAACCAGACGTCGCGGCCGGAATGCACGAAATGCCCCGAAAGCATGATCACCACCCGGGAATGCCGGCCGGCGGCCATCGCATCGACCAGATCGCCGAAGGCATCATGCAGCGCTTCGGCGCGCAGGTCATTGCCGGCGATGACGGAAAAACCCGCCCCGCGCAGCGTGCCCGCGACCCGGGACGCCGGCGCCGCACCGCGGGCCGCCGGATAGGTGGTGTAGCGCTCGTTGGCAACAACCAGCCCGATGCCGGTATCGGCACGGGCCGGTGCGGAAAGCGCCAGAAACAGGGCGAAAACTACGAACGGTCCACGCATGGGCAATCCTCCGGTCTTGCGGCGAGGGGGTTCCGGGGCCGTTGCAACGGCGCTGGTCCTCGATCACCTTGCCATCGTCGGGCAGCCCCCCCGGTGGCACCTTACCGACCCGTCCCCGCATCTTCAGCGTGTCGAGCACCCAAGTCTTCCGTATAATGCAGGAATTGCGGCGCAGGTTACAATCCTCGCCGTCATCACGTCCTTTTCAGCTTCGCGTGTGGTCGCCCCCTGAATGCGCAGCCCCACGCGGCGGTGCAATCCCGCGATGGCAACCGGCCAGGGCCGGCGAACATGCCCGCGTTGCCGGCGCATTGTGCGCATCGGCCAATCCGGCCGCGGATATGACTGCCGGTCCGGCAGACGGCCGAAAAGGCCCGTGCAGGTTGCCGGCGCAAGCGGATCATTCGACACAACAAACCTGCCGCAGCATCTTTGCGGGTCACCGGAATGCGAGGATTCCGGCCCGAAACATGACGGCAAGGTGACGTGAATTTCCCGTTTACCGGTCTTGGAACATGCAGTAGCGTTCGCGATGTTCGACGGGCCGGAATGGCCTCTTGGAGGAATTGGTAATGAAGAGACAGACTTGCGCCGCCATCGCGCTTGCGGCGCCGATTGGCCTGATGTTTTCGCCCGTCCTT
>SKWP01000392.1 GCA_007128865.1 Paracoccaceae bacterium | reverse complement strand
CGCAACATCCGGACGTACACGGTGCAGCGGTGGGGCAGGGCACAATGGCTCGACTACTACCGCGGCCTGTTGGCCGCGCTCGAGAAGATCGAAGCCAATCCGATGACGGGACGCAGTCGCGACCTCTTCCACAAGGGCATGCGCTCCGTGACCTACGGCCGACACATCATCTTCTTCTCACCCGTTGCCGCGGCAGGCGGCCAACCTGTCGTCTTGCGGATCCTGCACCAGCGGCAACATCTTCCGGCGCTTTCCTACTACGACGACCTGGACGGCGTATGATTGTCGTCGTGTCCACGTCGGCCAGGCTTCGCCTCGGGGGGGGCGACCCGGATCACGGTGCTCGAGACGAAGGGGGGATCGCCAGCCACGTCCTCGGCTGCTCGGGCCGGCGTTTCATCCGGGCTCGGGGAACAGAGCTGGATGGATGCGGCACCGGACATCATCGCACGCCAAGATAAATGGACCGCGCTAGCAATCGGGCGGTTACAACGGAGCTGGGCTGCGAGACGGCAAGGGACGGTTTTCCGGTTTTCCTGACCCGGCGGTCCACCGCCCATCCTCGGCCGCCTGCACCAGGCCGACCAGCCGCCGGACGGCAGGCTCCAGCTTGATCCAGATGCGCCCGGCGGCACGGAACGGAGACGGATCACGGACCCGCCATCCGGCTTCCGGATCGAATGCGATCGTGCGGTTCTCGATTTCTGTGACAAGCGCGTCCAGCATCGGCCCGAGAGCGGCAACCTGAGCTGCCTCGGCGCGCATGCGGTTGTGATGTCGTTTCGCCCGCTCCACGAAATCGGCCGCCTTGGTCTCCAGCTCGTCCTGCTGCGCGGTCATGGTTGCGACGGCGGCTTCCATCGCAGCGACCTGCGCTTCCAGCCGGCTTCGCTCCTCTTCCAGTTTTCGATGGTGATCCAGCATTGCCCGCTCGGCTTGATACTGCGAACGGCTCAACCGCCGTCGTTTCGGTCCGTCGCGGCTCATGCCGAGCGGCGCGCCCACCTGTCGATGATAATCGTCGACCCACGCGCGCATCGCGTCTTTCAGGGCGCGGTTTCCTGCCTTCACGACCTCACGAGGCGGTGTCCCTCCAGATTTCAAACGCGTCTCCGTCTGACGTTTCGCCACCTTACCAGGATGGAGCAAGCCGGCGTCGGCGCTCGGGTCGTCGGGAAGGAGCCAGAAATGGAGGTGAGGATAGGACTCGTCGAAGTGAGCCAAGGCTGCTTTCAGCTGATCACCGTATTTGTCCTGAACCCAGGCGACCGTTCGCGCCTTCCATTTCTCGAAGCGCGCCAATTCCTCGGGCAAGGCTGCGACCGAACTGGTGGGGGTGGGGTAGGAAGCCACAATCGTAAAGAGTGTGTGGCGATCAGCCCGGATCGCACGCCCTCCGATCTGGCCGTTTCTCATGACAAGAGTCCGGCGTTGGGCAACGTGATCGTCATGAATCTTCTGGAAACGGGCCGGATCGCCGTAAACCGGAACGGGCGGCTTCGGGTTCTCAACGTGAGGATGATACCCTCCTTTCCGCAATCCTTCGCTGATCACCTGCACGACGCATTGCCCGGCGCGGTTTGGTTTCCTGGCGAAACTCTGGCAGTGGATGAAAATAATCTGGGGCATTGTGCTACTCCTTGAGCTCGCCCCGAAAGTAACCTGATACCGTGAAAACACGAAACGTGTGATCGCCTGAAAAGTTTGGCGCGGCAACTCTGTAACTTAAGACCGACTATTGCGTTTCGGTTGAGTCCCGGGCCAAAGCGGCGAGCCTTGCGCCTTCCGCCGCGACGGATTCGGCAAGGGCGTTTGTATCTGTATCGTGCTTTACCCCGTTCTGATCCAAACTGGTGGCGACCGTCAGATCGTACGCCTGGTGCGTCAGCTGCCAGCACCATCGTGCCGGGTTTCCTCGTTCCTGTTCGACAACCGACATGCCCGTGATCCACACGTCTTCCGAAGGGTCAATGCGCATGTGCATCTGCAAGGTCTGTGCGCGTTCCGTCAATGACGCCTCGCTGCCAGCGGTGTACGAAAGGGTCGATCCATACATCTCGCCAAGGGTCACGCCAAGCGCTTCAAGGCGATCGAGGAAAAGATCGAACAGCAGAAGGTACCCGTCCTTGTTTGGCAGGAATACTCCAGCCTCACCGAGATGGACGTGCGGGCCGGCCCACTGCCGGAACGCCCGGATCGTTGCGCGGTATTCGGGCGCGTCCGGCGCTCTCGGCAGCAGCACAGCGGTGAAGTCGGGCATGTCTTTCATTGTGAGTTCCTGTTCCGAGGTGATGATGAAGGTTCCGATCGGCATGGCCTCGAAGCCGGCGCTGCGGGGGGCTCCCCTCTCCTGGGTTTTCAGCAGCATCCCGGCCGAATACCTGATCCCCAAAGTGTACATGATCGGATATCAAGATACTTTATCCAGTATTGCATTACGTGTTCATGTATAATAGGGATGGAGTGCCAGCCATGTCAAGCGGGAGTATTGCGGCATGTTTTTCGTTTTCGGGACGTTGCCGGTTACTGACCTGCCACCCGCCATTGCCGATCTATCGCGAAGCAAGGGTCTTTCGTGGAGCCAGATTGAACAGCTCCTGGGTGCGCTACGGAAAGAGAAACCGGATCTCACGATCGGTGCGCTGCAGGTTTTCCTGCATATCGCACGGCGGGTTGGGGCGCAGGAGCGGCCTTACATCAAGAGCGTCGCCGAGGGGGTTGGGATGCAATACTCCTCGACCGCCCGTCTCTGCGACCTCCTGTCTGATGGAGTTGGAAGCTCGGTCGGGCTGGGGTGGATCGCAAAAATCGAAGATCGCAACAGCCGGGCAAAGTACCTTACGTTGACGAATGCCGGGGCCTACATGCTGGCCTCGGTGCTGGAATCTACCGCGGCAGGAGACCCCGATGAAGATTTCGACTGATGATGGCCTGGATCGGCTTGAGCGCGCGTACCGCGACGGGCCGGTTCATGAGGTGTTGATGGAACTGAGGCGCATGCGTCATGCACGCGACAACGAACCAGTCGCCTCCCGCCGGGCTGACATGGACAAGGAAATCGCCGGTTGGGCGGGCGGCTTGCCGGAGCTGATCTACCAGATTGAGCGGGAATAAGGCGGGCCGCATCCTGCACGTCAGCAGCCCAGGCAACAGTTCACGACGCCACGCGGGGTGCTTGCTGTCTCTGCTGCGAACGCAAAAGGACCAAAAGGCGTTCAATGCAGCCCGGCGGGCGCTCATGGGCATGGCTGAAAGCCTCACCTGAGCCAATATCATGTATGATCAAACTCTGGCATTGCCAAAGCACGGAAATGCGCGCTGGGGCACAACTCCGCACCCACAGAGGGCTCTTCTCTGCCGCGGTGTCGAAATCGCATCGACAGAACCGGGATGTGCCTCGACTGGCCCGCACGGCGGATCCGTCGCGCTGAAACCTGTTGACACCTTGCTATCATTGTCGGAGTCTGTCGGCATGATCACCCGTCGCACCCAGGCCCTTTCGATACGCTGACTTCCAAATCGGGAGGCAGCACAGGTGTGCGGGCGGGGTTTATACCCCGGTAGTTCCAGACCAGAACGCGCGGCCGGGTTCGAATCCCGGGCCTCCCACCATCCGAAATTCTTCGTGTGCCGTGGGATAATCTTTCATGCTCGCCCCTGTTTTCCTTCGCCGCAACCGCCGGATCCGTCAGGAGTGGCAGCTGCGATCGCATCTTCTTGCCGCCGAGCGCCTTGCCGGGTTCCTCGCTGCCATCACCGGAGCGGACTACAAGACCGCACTCGACATGGCCACTGCCCTGCCCCGGGCCGAGGTCATCCGTCATCTTCGCAAGGCACGTATCGAAACCCGCGCGCGACGGTTCGGCCCGTTCGCCGGAGTTGTCCGGCATGGACGCCTGCGGCTGCTCTGCCGCCCGGGCGCGAGCCCCGCAGAGGCCGTCGGGCCTGCGATGCCGGGAATGGCTGCGGTCCCTCTGCTTTCGCAGGACGATCACCCGAGGCGGACTTCGGCCGAAGGGGCGGCATCGGCGGATGCACCGTCTCACCCGGGCCAGGCGGCGGCACGGGCATATCTTCTGCGCGTGACACGATCAGATGATCGCAAGCTCCAGACGCTGCTGGCACGCGCAGCTGGTGCCGAGGATGCGAACGCCGCCGGCTGGGGCACCCCGCCGACACTCGATCAGAGGGTCAACGCCGTCATGATCCTGCAACTGGCGCGCACGCTGGCGGACGCCGGGTCGGATATCGCTCGTCTGCGACCCGAGCCCGGCACGATCACTGCCATCACCGTGCCGCGGCATGAAGACCGCAAGCGGCTTGCGGAGCTTATCACCGACATCAATTCCAAAGGCGCCGCACCGATCGTTCTCCACGAAGAGGACACCGTCAACCGTACAAGGATCGAAGAGTTCTCCCGGAAGCTGGAAGTCGCGCTGCTCGCGGGCCGCGGGGTTATCGCCATCCTGAGCACCGACGCTGCTCTGCCGGAGAACCTGAGACCTCTTGCGACATCCCGTTTCTCGCTCGCTCCAATGGACGGTGCGATGATCGTCGTGCTCCTCGGTATCCTGCATCCAGGCTCGGACATCTCGCACGACGTGCCAGATCTTGAGCTCGTCCAGCCAAGCTACGTGCACCTTCTACCGGCACTGGCGGCAAGTGACGCGGCGACGGCGCATGCCCGGCTCGTACGCACCATTGCCGCAATGGCTCGCGGCGGGGGCACGACGCTCGAGGCAGTTCACGGACAACCCGCGGCCATCGCAGCGCTGCGCCAGGTGGTTGCCGATCTGCAGGACTGGCGGACCGGCGGTGTCGACTGGGCCGATGTCACGAAATCGTTTCTGCTGCACGGACCTCCCGGGACCGGAAAGACCCTGCTTGCGCAAGCGCTGGCGGGATCCGCGAGGGTGCCGCTGATCAGGACCAGCTATTCCGACTGCCAGAAAATGGGGCACCAGGGCGACATGCTGCGCGCGCTCCATACCGCTGGCGAGCACGCCATCGCGAGCGCGCCATCGGTGCTCTTCATCGACGAGATCGACAGTTTTTTCGGCCGCGACCGGCCTGGCAACGGCTATATTGTCGGGGTCGTCAATGGCCTGCTGACGCTCATCGACCGCGTGCTCGCGACGCCTGGCGTCATCCTGATTGCTGCCACCAACGAGCGTGACCGGGTCGATCCGGCAGTTGTTCGGGCCGGGCGTTTTGATCGCCACATCCCCGTCGGCCTGCCGGATCGCAAGGGAATCGTGGAGATGCTGCACGCCGGGCTGCCGGCAACATTGGCTCAGGATATGGCCCATGATCTCGCCAATCAGCTGCTCGGACTGAGCGGCGCGGAAATCGCCGCCATGCTGCGCGATGCCCGGACCCGCTCACGTGCGGCCCGGCGCGCGCTGACCCGTGCCGATGTTTCCGCCGCAGCGGATGCGGCCATGCCGCGCAATGATGAAGATATGATGTGGCGGATCGCTGTCCACGAAGCCGGCCATATCCTGGCTGGCCACCTTCTCGGTCTCGCACCGCCGATCCACGCCCGGATCACAGCCCGGGTTGGCTTTGTCGCGCGGCCATCGGCAAGCATGCTCACCCGGGCGACGGTTCCATTGCATCTGCAGCTGAAACTGGCCGGCCGCGCAGCCGAGGCGATCCTGTGCGGTGACATCTCGAGCGGCAGCGGGGGGAGCGCGGACAGCGATCTTGGGCAAGCAACACAACTTGCGCTGGAGGCGGAAGCGAATTTCGGCTTCGGCCCGCTGCTGACGTGGCACGCGCTCGACCGCCCTCTGACGCATATGCCTCTCGATATGCGCGCACGTGTCGAAGAACGCCTTCAACATGCCGCACGCGACGTGCGGTCGCTGCTGGAAACGCACCGGATGGACCTGCAGCGCATTGCAACGGCCTTGCTTGCCGCCCGCGATCTCGACGCAGCCGATCTGGCGCGCCTTCTCGATACAGCGGCGCAACCGGGGTCCGAACCCTGCGACGGTTGCAGGACTTCCCCGTAATGCGTCAGCCCTCTTCATCCTGCGGCGCGCGCAACGCGCGCGTCGGCATTCCCGCAGTCAACGAAACGCCAGCGCCCGTCGCCACGTCGCCTTCAGAAAGAAATCGCACCCCCATGCCTTCAAGTGCCGCGACCACCTTCCGCACACTCGTTGAAGCCACGAGACCTGCATTTTCCGCATGCCCCTCAAGCCGCCTCAAGGTCACCAGCGACACGCCGGCCCGAGCGGCCAGATCGCGCTGGTCGATGCCCAGCAGCGCGCGGCCTGCCTTTATCTGCTCACGTGTGATCATTCGCGCTCCGCTTATGATAGCTTTTTATCATTTTCTATGATATAAAACTATCATTACAGGGCCACCGCCGTGTGGCAAGCCCGAAAGGACGTTACACATGCACGACACACTCTCTGCCCCCGCCCTCGCGTGGGCCATCCTCTGGCGCGCCGCCATCGGCGCGATCATTTTCCACTATGGCATGGAGCGCATCGACATGCTCGACCGGATGCATGGCTACGCGATGTCGATGCGCCCGATTGACTCGAGCCGGCACCAGTATTTCCTGCTCGATCGGCCTGATATCCTGCGCGAATATCTGACCCCCCTGCTCGTGTGGTGGCTGGGTGGAATCATCATCACCTGCAAGAAAGGGGGTAGGGTTTCGTTGATCGGCGCGGCTGTTTTCCTCGTCGCGGCGCTGCCGTTTGCAGCCTACTACGCGTTTTGCGCCTTCACCATCGCCGTCGGCGTTGGTTTCATCAGCGCGGTCCTCGTAAGCTTCACGTCAATTCTCGGGCCACTCTACCTCGTTGAGCCAGTGCTGTTCTTCGGCTTCCTCGTGAGCATGCTCGGATCCATTGGCAATTGACCAGACCATTGCCCCGCCGGCCGCGTCTACCGGTTGGTGGGGCAACAGTCGTCAGAAAACGGGCCACCGGCGTCAAAAGGGCCGTCGGCATCCAGGATCCGCACGAACTCCTCGGGAGACATGGTCATCCCCGGCTCGCTGGCCGCTTGCGCAACGCGCAGCGCGGCCTCGAACTCCGCCTTGCGGCGCCTGCCGGCTTCACGCATCGCAGCGTGCTTGGTCTTGAATTCTTCCGAAGACAGGTACGGATGCGTCATTCGCGGCCCCCTTTCAACGTCGGCGTTGTCAATCCGAAGCATAGGCGAAAGCGAAGAAAACGCCCAAGCCCGCATTCGCAGCCCGGTTCTCTGGCCTGCATCCGCTCTCTCCCCATGGCTGGGATCCCGCGCCCGCCAACCGGGCGCAACCCGCGAACCGAACATGCCGTGGCAGTGGCCACAGACCCGCTCAACTCACTCAGCGCATCGTGGGGGCGCGGTGCTCAACTCCGGCAGCAGCGCAAGAAGCCGCCCCGCCATCGGACAATTTCAACAGGGGAAATCCGCCGTGAGGATGTTTCGCGCATAGATGATCCGCTTGTATCTCACTCTGGCCGTCCTCATCGCAGCCGTCTGCGAGCTTTCCGACAGGGCAATCGGGTTGATGGCCTGTTCAGGCCGCCCTCGCCTGTCGCAGGGGGCCGGATTCAGGCCGTGACGGTACGCAGCCGGCGGCGGCGCCAGCCGGCAGGGCCGTGCGGGGTGGTCTGAT
>SKWP01000361.1 GCA_007128865.1 Paracoccaceae bacterium | reverse complement strand
TCACACCCCGCCGTCGCGTGCCGGGGTCCAGCGGTGCAGCCATACCGGTGCGGCGGGCTGGCTGCCCGCGCGGTGGCGCAGGCTTACCCGAAGCTCGGCCACCGTGGCGCCCGGCGCGGGCTCGAACACAAAGCTGGCGCGGATCTCGCCGGTTTCCGGCAGCGGATAGAGTGTTTCTCCGCTGATCTGCCCCGTGCCGCCCTGCACCTCCGCGTGCAGCGACAGCATGGCCGGATCGGCCCGGCCGGCGAAATCGATCACGAAAAGCCGGCCTTGCCGGTGCAGCGGCTCGACCCCGCTCATTGACCGGGCCGGGCGCAGCGGCAGGTCATCCGGCGGCGGCGCCCCGGCCCAGACCAGCCGGTAGGCAAAGCGGTATTCGCCGCCACCGGCCAGCACCCCTGCCGGGCGCCAGAAGGCGGCGATGTTGTCGGCATATTCGTCGATGGTGGGGATTTCCAGCAGCTGCACCGCACCGGGGCCCCAGTCGCCCAGCGGCTCGACCCAGGCATCCGGACGGCGGTGATAGGCGCCGGCGGCATCGCGGAAATCGCCAAAACCGCGCGCGGTCTGCAACAGCCCGAAGGCACGCGGCGTGTTATCGGCAAAGCCCGACATCTGCACCGCTGCCGGGTTGGCCAGCGGCCGCCACAGTCTTTCGCCGGCGCCGTTGTGCATCCACAGCACATCGCTGTCATGCACCGCAGGGCGGAAATCATCGGCAAAGCCGGGGCCCATGGGCCCGAAAAAGAACATCGAGGTCAGCGGCGCAATGCCGGCATCGGCGATATCGACGCGCGGAAACAGCACCAGCTTGCAGTCCATGGCGGTTTCGGCGCCCGGCGCAAGATCGACCAGAAACGCCGCCGCGGCGCGCGGGCTGTCGACCAGCGCGGCAAGGCGCAGCCGGCCGTTTTCGGGCCGATGCAGCGCGATGCGGCGAAAGGCGGGGAATTCCTCGGGCTGCGGCCCGCCGGTGCCCAGCGCAAGCGCCCGCGCCGAAAGCCCATAGACCAGCCCCCGCGCCAGGGCGCGGAAATAGCTTGCCCCCTGCATCACCAGGATCTCGTCATCGCGGTCGGGCCGGTTCAGCGGGCCGAGGATGCGCAGGCCGGAAAACCCGGTGCCATCCCCGATTCGGCCGGGCGGGGCGGTAAAATAGCGCGGGTCGTAATCGAACATCGCCGCATCGGGCGTCAGGGGTTCGGTTGCTCCCGGTGGCAGAACCTCGACCGGGTCCGCAAACAGCCAACCGGGGGGCAAAAGCATGGCCCGAAGCCCGCCGCCAAGCGCGATGTCGGCGCCGCCGCCGGGGCGCGGGCGGATGCCGCGATAGCTGTCATAGTTCAGCGCGTCAAAGGGCGGGGCCAGCCGCGCCGCGGGCCGCCGGTAGGGGCTGCGCGCCAGGGCGCGGGCCTGCCCGATCATGTCCTCGCCGGTCTCGGCCTTCAGCCGGCCTGCCAGCGCCATGGCAGCAGCCGCGGCCAGAAATCCGCGCCGCCGCATCATCCTCCTGGTGCCCGGAAGGCAAGCAGCGTGTAGCGCATCAGCCCTTCGCGATAGGCGCAGGTCAGCGCGTTGCCGCCGATCATGTTGCCGAACAGTGGCCAGCGCCCAAGCCCCAGCACATCGGCAAGCGGCCCGGCGACGCGCAGCGCCCGGTCGCGCAGCCGGTACAGGTGCAGCCAGCCGGTCAGATCCCTGCGGGCGATCTCGGCAAGGCCATCGGCGGCCGCAGCCTCGGACAGCCCGTCGGCGGTGCCCAGATGCCCCAGGCGCCAGCCTTGCCGGATCGCCGATATCCGGCGGCGCTGCGGGCCGGTCAGTTCCGCCTCGGGCCGCGAAAGCATGTCGTCCACCACCAGCAGCACCCCGCCGGGCGCCAGCCGCCCGGCCGCCGCACGCAGGAAGGCCGCTGCATCCGGCGCGTGGACATGCGATTCGATTGCCACCACAAGCTCGGCACCGGCGCGACCGGCCTCCTGCTGCAGGAAATCGCCGCACTGCACCGCCACCCGGCCGCCCAGCCCCCGGCTGCCGGCATGACGCGCCGCGATCCGTGCCTGTTCGGGGCTGATCGTCAGCCCCTCCAGCCGCGCCAGCGGCCAGCGCCGGGCGAGATGCAGCAGCGTGCCGCCAACGCCGCAGCCAAGGTCGGCCACCCGGCCGGGCGGGCGGCCCAGCAGGCGTTCGGCGGTTTCGGCACACAGATCGTTGACATGGCCCGCCGCGGCCTCGGCGGTGACGATGCCCGGCGCCCAGAGCGGGCGATGGATGGCCAGTGCGTCACCGCTGCCGCCATGGCGCAGGAATCGCCGCGTGTTGCGGTCGTAATAGCGGGCAATCACGGCCGGTGCGGCCATGCTCAGCCCTCCTGAGCGGCCAGCGCCGATGGCTGCCTGCCGCCGCGCCGGGGGCGCGGGGCATCGAACCAACGGATCAGCGCCGGAGCGGCCAGCAGCGGCAGTGCAACCGGCATCAGCACCGCGCCCGCCGGCCCCTGAAACAGCGCCACGGCCAGCAGCCCGATGCCGGCCAGCGCCTCCAGGCTGCCCGCAGGCATGGCCGGGGCCTGCCGCGAATGGATGCCCGGCTTCCAGCCGCTGTCACGCCCGGCCAGCACCGCGGCGACGGCCAGCGACTGGCGCAGCATCACGATCGGCGCAACCGCCGTGGACAGCGCCAGTTCGGCGCCCGCGGCCCGCCACAGCACCCGACGGGCCCGTGGCCTGCCGCGCAGCCGCGCGAGCCCTTCGGCCAGACCGGCGGCCTTGGGCAGCAGCAACAGCGCCGCCACACCGGCCACCGACCACAGCGCCGCCGGCGTCGGCACCAGCGCACCCGAGGCAAACACCGCCAGCAGCCCCAGCCACAACGGCGCGGACAGGTAGCTCTGGATCCCCGACAGCAGGTGCAGCCGGCTGACCGGATGCAGACCCGCCGCCCCGAGCAGCCGCAGATGCTGCAGGTTGCCCTGACACCAGCGCCGGTCGCGACGGTGGAATTCGGCCAGCGTTTCGGGCGCCTCCTCGAAACTGCCGCGGGTTTCTGGATCGATCTCGACCGCCCATCCGGCGCGGCGCAGCCATGCCGCCTCGACGAAATCATGGCTCAGTACCGCGCCGCCCCAGGGTGCGCGCCCCGAAAGCCGCGGCAGCCCGGCCGATGCGGCAAAGGCCGCGGTCCGGATCAGCGCGTTGTGGCCCCAGTAGTTTCCTTCGGTCCCGGTCCAGCGGGCGGTTCCGCGCGCAAAGCCCGGCCCGCACAGCCGCGACGACAGCCGCAGCATTCCGGCCAGCCGGCTGCCGCCCGGCCGCAACCGGATTGCCGACTGGATCAGCCCCAGACCCGGTTCGGCATCCATCCGCGCCAGCATTTCCGCCAGCCGATGGGCGGTAAAGCGGCTGTCGGCATCCAGAACCAGAATGCTTTCGTAACGGCCACCGTGGGTGCCGATCCAGTCGGCGATATTGCCGGGCTTGCGGCCGGTGTTGTCCGGGCGGTTGCGGTAGCGGATGCCGTGCAGCCCCGCAAAAAGCCTGGCCTCGGTCTCGCGGGCCTCGCCGCCGCGGGTGTCGGACAGGATGAAGATGTCGCAGCGCGCTGCCAGGCCGGAACGCTCCAGATCGTCGCGCAGCGCGATGGCGCGGCGTGCTAGCGGGGCAGGGGGTTCGCCACAGACAAGCCACAGGATGCCACAGCGCCCGCCGGCCGGACCCGCGCGCAACGGTTCCCGACGGCGCGGCCGCGGCGCCGCACCCAGCAGCGCCACCGATGCCCCCGAGGCCAGCCACAGCGCGTTGAGCGCGAACATCGCCGAGGTCAGCGCAATGACCCCCGCCGGCGTGGCGGCGCGGTCGATCCCGGCCCAGAAGGCAAGCAGAAGCGCCCCGGCAAGCAGGCAGACAAGCGCGGCCAGCATCATCCGCCAGCGCCGCACCCGCGGCGCGGCGGGCGGGATGGCCTGCCGGCCCGGCAGCGGCCTGCTGCCAACGGCGCGCGCCGGCATCGCAAGGCCGGCTGCTTCTGTCGGATCAGGGGCAGGCTTCGCGGGCAATACGGGCTTCCTTCACGAACTTTGCGCAGGACGTAACGCGAAACCCGCCGCCAGCAAGCACGCACCGGTGCGCCATGCCGGTTTATCGCCCCAGCGGCGGCCAGATGCGCGAAAAGACGCCATCGCGGCGCACAACTCCGTGATAGATCGCCGCGCCCACATGCGCCAGGATCAGCGCCACCAGCACATACCGGCCCCAGTAATGGGCCGCCTTGGCCGCCTCGGCCAGCGCGTCGGACCGGGGCACCAGCGCCGGCACCCCCCAGCGGTCGAGCATCTCGACCGGAAAGCCGCCGGCACGCACGCGCACATAGCCGGTGACCGGCATGAAGATCAGCATCGCGTAAAGCGCCCAATGGGCAAGCCTGGCCACCAGCGCCTGCAGGGGCGGGACCGAGGCCGGCATCGGCGGCGCCGGGTTGAGGGCGCGCCAGACCAGCCTGGCAATCACCAGCGCCAGGATGATGACACCGCCGTTCTTGTGCAGGATGAACAGCAGATCCTGGGTCGGCCGGGCAAGGCCGCGCTGCTGCATGATGCTTCCCACCGGCAGCGTGGCAATCACCATCAGCGCCACGATCCAGTGCAGCAGCCGCGCGGTCTGCGTGTATCTGAGCGGGGCTTCCGCATCTGTCGGTTGTGTGGTCATGGTCGCGTCTCCCGGGGCAGAGGGGCTGTCAATGACCGCCGAAGTCTGCCACGATCCGGGCCGAAAGAACAGTTCTGCCTCGTGCAGGCCCCGGATTGCCGGCTGGCAGGGGGACTTGACGGGCCGGCGATTGCACTAGGTGCAGGGGAATGGTCGATCTCGACGCCACCCAAAGCGTTTCTGAGCCGGCAGGCGCCGGATTGCGCCCGCCCGAGCGGACTGCGGTGATCGCGCTGGCGGTGCTGCTGCCGGCCGCGGCGCTGGGGGCTGCGTTGTTGCGGCCCGGCGGCGGCGCGCTGCCGCCGGCGGTTGCGGTCTTGGTTCTGCTGCTCGGCGGCGCGGTCATGCTGGCCGGGATGCGGCGCAGCTACCGGCATTCCCGCTTCGGGCTGGCCAACGGCATCAGCCTGGTGCGGCTGGCCATGGTCGCGGCGCTGGCCGGGGCGCTGGCGGCGCCGGCCACGGTGGCGGGCGCCTGGGCCTTCATCGGTGTTGCGCTGGTGACGCTGGCGCTGGACGGAATCGATGGCTGGGCGGCGCGGCGCGCGGGGCTGGAATCGGCCTTTGGTGCGCGTTTCGACATGGAGGTGGACACCGCCCTGGCGCTGGTGCTGGCGCTGTCGATCTGGCTCTCGGGCGCGCTGGGGCCATGGGTGGTGGCGCTGGGGCTGGCGCGGCCGGGCTTTGTGCTGCTGGCCGCGCTGTGGCCGGCGCTGCGGGCGCCCTTGCCGCCGGCGCTGTGGCGCAAGGCGGTCTGCGTGGTGCAGATCGGCGCGCTGATCCTGCTGGCCAGCCCGCTGATCGCGCCGCCCGCCGCAACATGGCTTGCGGCGGCCGTGCTGGGGCTGCTGGCGGTGTCGTTTGCGCGCGATATCCTCTGGCTGGCCCGTCGCGGGGGATGATCGTGGCGCTGCGGCTGGCCCTTGCGGCGGTAATTCTGCATCTGGTGCTGATCCAGCCCAACCACCCCGCGGCGATGACCTGGGGCGCGCTGTGGCTGTTCCCGCTGGAATTGCCGGTGATCCTGCTGGCGCTGGCAGCCCTGCCGCCGCGCGGAGTGACAACGGCGGCGCGGGGGCTGCTGGTGGCGGCGCTGGCCCTGATCGCGCTGCTCAAGCTGGCCGATTACGCGACCTTCATCGCCTACAATCGCGGCTTCAATGCCGTGGTCGATCTCAACCTGATCCCGGCGGCGTGGAACCTCGGGGTCGGCTCGATCGGGTTGCCGGCGGCGGCCGGGGTGGTGGCCGCCGCTGCCGGGCTGCTGGCAGTCGCCATCTGGGCGATGTGGTGGGCAACGGGGCAGTGGGCGGCGCTGCGCCTGCCGGCCTTGCCGCGGGCCGGGGCGGCGCTGCTGATGCTGCCGGCGCTGGCACTGGCGGTGGCCGAGATCGGGCAGGCGCGCCGTGCCTGGGCGCTGCCCGTCAACCCGCCGGGTGCTGCCTTTACCGCCCGTGTCGGGCTGGAAAGGGTGGTGCAGTGGCGCACGACGCTGGCGGATCTGGCCGATTTCCGCCGCGCCGCCGCGGCCGATCCGTTCCGCGGTGTCGCGCCGCTGTTCGACCGGCTGGATGGTGCCGACCTGATCCTGACCTATGTCGAAAGCTACGGCCGGTCGAGCATGGTCAACCCGCTTTACGCGCCCACCCACACCGCCACCCTGCGCGATATCGAGGCCCGGCTGGGCGAACGCGGGCTGGCCATGCGGTCGGGCTGGCTGACCGCGCCGATGGTCGGCGGGCAGAGCTGGCTGAGCCATGGGTCGGTCGCATCGGGCATGTGGATCAACAACCAGGGCCGGTATCGCGCGTTGCTGGCCAGCGACAGGCGCACGCTGTTTCACCATGCGCAGGATGCCGGGCGGCGCACCGTGGCGATCATGCCGGCGCATGTGTTCGACTGGCCCGAGGGCGATTTCTTTGGCTTCGACGCGATCTACAACGCCCCCGACCTGGGCTATCGCGGCGAGCGCTACAACTGGGTGACGATGCCCGACCAGTTCACCTTTGCCGCCTTCGACCGGCTGGAACGCGACCGGCCCGACCGCCCGCCGCTGCTGGCACAGGTGGTGCTGGTATCCTCGCATGCGCCCTGGCTGCCGGTGCCGCCGGTCATCCCGTGGGAGGATGTGGGCGACGGCAGCATCTTTACCACCTGGGCGCGCGACGGCGACCCGCCCGAGGTTGTCTGGCGCGATGCCGACCGGGTGCGCGAAAAGTTCAGACGCGCTATCGACTATTCCCTGCAAACCGTTGGTTCCTATCTTGAACTTCATGCCGATGCGCGCGCCGTCATGATCGTTCTGGGGGATCATGAGCCGGCGCAGTTCGTCTCGGGTGTGACGACCTTCGAGGTGCCTGCGCATCTGGTCGGCCCGCCCGATCTGTTGGCGCTGTTCGACGGCTGGGGCTGGACCGAAGGCATGGTGCCTGCGCCCGATGCCCCGGTCTGGCCGATCAACGCGCTGCGCGACCGGCTGCTGGGCACGCTGGGCAGCGGCGCGCCATGACGCCCGGCCTGCGGCTTTCTTTGCGCATTGCGGTGGCGCTGGGGTTGCTGGCCGGGCTCTGGCACTGGCTCGACGGGCCGGCGGCGCTGGCGCATCTGCGCCAGGCCCGGCCGGGCTGGCTGGCGCTGGGGCTGGTGCTGCTCAGTGCGCAGATCGTGCTGTCGGCGCTGCGCTGGCGGCTGACCGCAGCGCGGCTGGGGCAGGATTTCGGCGCCGGTTACGCGGTGCGCGAATACTATCTCGCGGTGCTGGCCAACATGACCCTGCCCGGCGGGGTTCTGGGCGATGCCGGCCGCGCGGTGCGGGCGCGGGCTGCCGCGGGGCTGGGTGTATCGGTGCAGGCGGTGGTGATCGAACGGCTGGCGGGGCAGGTGACGCTGGTCGCGGTGCTGGTACCGGGGCTGCTGCTGTGGCCCGGCTGGGCCGGG
>SKWP01000041.1 GCA_007128865.1 Paracoccaceae bacterium | reverse complement strand
GTGGCGATGTAGCCCGAGAAATCATGCGCCCCGTCGCCGGCGGCAGCGGCGCTCAGGATGTTCCACGGCGCGTCCAGAGTGTATTGCCGGATAACCTGCGTGCCCCGGAACACCGCAAAGGCCCGCATGCCGTCGGCCGAAAACTCGACCGTGCGCATGTCCGACCCGGAAAGCGCCGGGCTCTGGCCAAGATACACCGCGCCTTCCAGCGTCCATTCGACGGGTTCCGCGCCCGGCGGTTCCTGGTTGGCAGCGACCGCAAGACTGCCCGAGACCGAAGCGCTGCCGGCCGGGTTCGTGGCTGTCACCGTCCATGCAAGCAGGCTTTCGGCGTCGCTGTCGGGCACGCCGTAGGTGAGCCCTTCAAGGTTCTGAAGTACATCGATGCCGTCAAGCAGTAGCTGGGAAACGGAAACCGCAGGCGCTGGCACACCTTCGGCAACACCTGCGAAAAACGTCACTGTACGGCCGATCAGAGCCGCAGACGGTGCTGTCGCAAAACCCGGGGCAATCCCGGCGACGCTGCGCAGACGGGTCCAAACCCGCGCATTGCCGGCCGTATCCGTGACCGCCACCACCAGCATCACAAAGCTGCCGAATACCACCGTGTCGCCGGCCAGGGCGCCGGACCCGTCCACGCTGATCGAAACGGTGACGCCGGCAATGCTGCCGGCGGTACTTGTGTAATTCGACGTGTCGCCAACCCCGGCCGACAGCGCCGCAGCGATGACATCACCATCCAGCAGCATGCCGAGTTGAGGTGGCTCCAGCGCCGCAATGGGCGACCTTCTGCGCCGGCCAGAGCGCAGGGCACCCGGGAACACTCCGAAGCTCATGCCGAACCCTCCCGAAAACAGTCTGGCAACGATGCGGTTTCGCCGCTTGGCAACCGGCTCATCCGATCACCAGGGCGTGGATTCCGCTTGCCGTTGTTCCGGTGGCGCGTACGCGTCGCGTTCCGACCGGCAGGATCGTCAGGTCGTCAACCACCACGGTCCGGGTATTGCCGCGCTCGGTCACGATCGAAATGCTTCCGCCGGCCTCTACATAGAGCGCCAGCGCGACCTCCGGCAGGTCGCTGGCATCGTCGGGGGTAACCGGCAGGATATCGGTCGCAGGGCCGGCAAGCGACGGCTCACGGGTCTTGAACGGGTTCATCTTTGCCTCACCTTTGCAGCATCTGCGCCCGCATCGTGTGTTCGGGGCGCGGGCGGACCCTGCCAGCCAGCCATTAACCGCGGCTGATGGCACCGAACGGTTCTGCCGTTTGCCGGCACGGCGCCCGCTTGCAAAAGGCTCTGGGAATGCGGTCGATTTCGGGTAATGTGCCGCAGACGGAGCAGGGCCGATGTTCGGGGCGGATCAGCACAGCAATCTGGACGGGATCAGGCGGAAGCTCTTCGCCTATGCGCGCGCGCTCTGTCGTGACAGGCACGCCGCCGAGGATCTGTATCAGGACGCGCTGTTGCGGGCGATGTCGGCAAAGGATGTTCCGGCAGGCACGGCAAGCTTTCGCGTGTGGATGTTCAGGCTGCTGCGCAACCTGTGGATCGATAACCTTCGGACGCAAAAGCGCCGCGAAGCCGTCCTGACGCGGGTCGAGCTGACCGATATTTCGTCAGCCGGCCATTCGGGCAATGACCCGGTGCTTGATCGTCTGGCCATACGCGAAGCCTTCATGCAGCTTTCAAAGGAACACCGCGACGTTCTGGCGCTGGTCGATATCGGCGGGTTCAGTTATGAGGAAACGGCGGAATTGCTTGGTATTCCAAGGGGAACGGTGATGAGCAGAGTCAGCCGGGGCCGGGTGGCCCTAGCGGCGCAACTGGTCGAAGGCAATGTCGTGGCGTTCCCGACGCGTCGGGGGCGGGCATGACGGGCTTGCGTGCCTCTGATGACGAGATGCTCAGCGCCTATGCCGATGGCGAACTGTCGGCAGATGATGCCGCATGGGTGGCGAATCGGCTTGCGCGCGAACCGGATCTTGCGCGTAAACTCGCCGAATTTCATCGCATCAAGGCCGCCCTGGCGCGCCTGGCCGACGATCCGGCCCCGGACGTGCCGATCATTTCCGCGACTCCGAAAAGGCGGTTCGGCTACGGCGCGGTTGCGGCAGCGGTTGCCGCCGTGGCTGTGCTTGGGGCTGGGCTGCTGTACACGTCTCACACGGCAGGGAGCTTTGGCACAAAACCCGAAACCGCTACGGTTCTGACGCAGAAAGAACGCCTTGTCGCATCGCATGATGTATGGGCGGCGTCGGAAGGGCCTTACCTGTCGGAAGGTCTGCAAGCCCCCGCATGGATGGAAACGCTTTTGCGTGCGAATGGCCTTGAGCTTGTGCATTCGGCAGCCGTCCCTGCCCCGAACGCCGAACACTTCGGGTTCGTGGGCAAGAATGACTGCAGGCTGAGCCTGTTTGTGTCCGCCGCGCCGGCGGATACGGCGGGGACGCTGTTGATCAGCAGCGACGGCGGCTTGCAGACGGCATCCTGGATCGATGGCAGTGATGGCTTTCTTCTCGTGGCGCGTGGGATGGACGCATTGCGTTTCAACACTGTTGCCACATCGATGCATTTGGCCGCCCGGGATCTTCGCAGGGATGGCGATGAAATGCTGGCGACGCTCGCCGCGGCCCGGCAGACCTGCAACGCCTGACACA
The DNA here is from genome assembly GCA_007128865.1 of Paracoccaceae bacterium. GTDB lineage: Bacteria > Pseudomonadota > Alphaproteobacteria > Rhodobacterales > Rhodobacteraceae > Rhodobaculum. The sequence continues at coordinate 5,048 of SKWP01000041.1, read as the reverse complement.
CGGTCTGATGCAATTTTTTTCGATCTGCACGGAATAATCTGAGTCTCCCGTTCGTCTTTTACCGGGACTGCCCCGAGCCGGGCGGTCGTTCCGACAAACGGGAGGACGATAGATGCCGAAGACAGAACGCGGGCTGATTGAGCTGTATCACGAAGATCCGGAACGTGCCGACTGGCTGGTTTTCGGCCGCAAGGCGCGACCCGATCGCCGCGGTTTCCTGCGCGGGGCGGGGCTGGCCTCGATGGGGGCGGTTCTGGGAACCACGATCCCCTTCAGCGCCAATATGCCGATGGGCCTCATCCCCGCCGCGCTGGCCGAAACGGTCAGCGAATTCGCCTTTGACGCCAAACACCCCGACATGATCGTGCACAACGATCGGCCGGTGAACATGGAAGCGGCGGCGCATCTGCTCGACGACGACATCACGCCTGCGGCGCATCACTTCATCCGCAACAACGGCACCATGCCCATGCCGATGAGCAAGGCCGAATGGCGCCTGCGGATCGATGGCGAGGTGAACGAAGAGCTGGAACTCAGCTACGACCAGCTGATGAACGAATTCGAGCATGTGACGCTGCGGTTGCAGCTTGAATGCGGCGGAAACGGTCGCGCGGGCTTCAACCCCCTGCCGCGCGGCAATCCGTGGACCATCGGCGCGATCGGAAACTCCGAATGGACGGGCGTTCGCGTGTCGGACATCCTGCGCCGCGCCGGGCTGAAGCCTTCGGCCGTCTATACCGGCCACTACAGCTATGACGATCATCTGTCGGGCGACCCGGATCGACCGGCGATTTCGCGCGGCGGGCCGATCGACAAGATGATGGACCCACACACCATTATCGCGGTCAAGATGAACGGCGCGGATATTCCCATCGAGCATGGCTACCCCGCGCGCATTGTCGCGCCGGGCTGGGCAGGCTCGGTAAGCCAGAAATGGGTCACCCGGATCTGGGTGCGCGACAAGGAACATGATGGCCCCGGCATGACCGGCCTCAGCTACCGCATGCCGCGCCATCCGGTGGAGCCGGGCGCCGAAGTGCCGCACGAGGACATGATGGTCATGGGCTCGATGATCGTGAAATCCGCGATCACCAACCCCGTTGCCGGCGCCGAGGTGCGCGCGGGCATGCCCTTCGAGGTGCGCGGCCAGGCATGGGCCGGGGACAATCATGTGGTGCGGATGGAAACCTCCATCGATTTCGGTGCCACCTGGCAGCAGGCGGAACTCCACATGCCGCACAACCGGTTCTCGTGGCAGCGCTGGCAGGCCCGCATCATTCCGCCCATGGCCGGGTATTACGAAGTCTGGGCCCGGGCGACCGACAATCAGGGCAACACCCAGCCGATGGTGGTGCCGGGCTGGAACCCGCGTGGCTATCTGAACAATTCGTGCCACCGGATCCACTTCACCGCAGTGTAAGGGCAGCGTCTGAACATGAGGAAACTACATTCCACCTGCGGGGCGGCGATTGCCGCCCTGCTGCTGGCAGTGCCCGTGCAGGCCAACGCGCAGGACCGCATCACCAGTCTTGCGGATGTGCCGGAGGATTTCGAGTTCTATCCCTTGCCGCCGGGCGAGGGCGTCGAGGAGACCTATTTCAGCTGCGTACCCTGCCATTCGCTGCGCACCGTGACCAATGGCGGCTATTCCCGGCGTGTGTGGGACGAATTGCTGGACTGGATGGTCGAGGATCAGGGCATGTGGGAACTCGACCCCGATGAGCGGGAGATCATTCTCGACTATCTCGCCACATACATCGGTGAAGACTGGTCGGGGTGATGCCATGGCGGGTGCGCGCCGGCCCGCCGGCGCCACCCGGAGCATTGGAAGATGTCGCGTATTGCATGCCATGGCTTGAAGGCCGCGGTGGCTTGGGGCATCACGGCAGCGTAGCCTGCTGAATGAGTGCCATGAACCGCATCTGCCATATCGAGATCGACGATACCGGCCTGCCTGCGCCGACTGCCGAGATCGAGCAGGAGCGGCGCGTCGCGATCTTCGACCTGCTCGAGAACAATTCCTTTGGCCTGCCGGCCCGCAGTGATCGTGCCACAGCCTCCGGCCCCTACCGCCTGGCGCTGTCGATTCGCGAACGCCGGCTGGTTATCGAGGTCGGCACCGAGGATGCACAGCCGGTAACGGCGTTTCACCTTTCGCTTGGCCCGTTCCGGCAGGTGGTGAAGGACTATTATCAGATCTGTGGCAGCTATTTCGATGCGGTCAAGCGTCTGCCGCCCAGCCAGATCGAAGCCATCGACATGGCCCGCCGCGGTATCCACAACGAAGGCGCCCGCATCCTGATGGACAGGCTCGACGGCAAGGCAGAGGTCGATATCGATACGGCCAGGCGGCTGTTTACCCTGATCTGCGTGCTGCACTTCGGAGGTTGAGTTGGCGCCTGCCTTCCCCTCTTCGGTGCTGTTCTGCTGTGACCAGAACTCGGTTCGTTCCCCCATCGCCGAGGGGCTGATGAAGAAGTTCTATGGCCAGCGCGCCTATGTGCAGTCCGCCGGGGTCCGCAACGATATGGAAATCGACGGCTTTGCCGTCGCCGTCAGCGATGAGATCGGCGTGGAGCTCTCGCGCCACAGGTCGCGCAGCTTTGACGAAATGGTGCAGTGGGGCGATGACCTTTCCGGCTTTGACCTGATCGTTGCGCTTTCGCCCGCAAGCCAGCGCAGGGCCCAGGAACTGACCCGCTATTCACATACGGCGGTGGAATACTGGCCCGTGCTCGACCCCACCGGCATCGGCGAGGATCGCGAGACCCGTCTGGCCGCCTATCGCCAGACCCGCGACCAGATCCGCAAGCGCATGCTCGACCGCTTCGGCCCGCCGGGCTGAGCGGCGGCTCGGACAGCCAGCTTCAGGCGATGATGTCGGGTGTCAGATCGTCCTCGATCCGGGCGATCTGGTCCTTGAGCGCCAGCTTGCGCTTCTTGAGCCTGCGCAGGGCGAGTTGATCGGCGGTGGTGCGGTCGTGCAGTGCGGCAATCGCTTCGTCGAGATCCCGATGCTCGCGGCGCAGGACTTCAAGCCTGACGCGCAGCATTTCGTCGTGATCCATCTGTTCGGGGCTGTTCATCGCGGTTTTCCCATTTCGCCGCTGCATACCACGATAACCGGTTTTGCCGGGACCACAAAGCCCGACATCCATGCATCTTGTCCTGGCGCCCGCGCCGCCCCATATCGACCCTGTGGCTGCCGGTTCCGGGGCCGCTTATGCAATGTCGCTTACGCAAGGACTTGCCCGATGACAAAACTCAACTTCCGTACCCATCCCTTCCTGCTTGGTTTCGAACAGTTGGAACGGCTGGCTGAACGCACGGCGAAGTCCGGTGCCGATGGCTATCCCCCGTTCAACATCGAACAGGCTTCCGAGAACGCCTATCGCATCACCCTCGCGGTGGCGGGCTTTGCCGAGGAAGACCTTTCGATCACCGTCGAGGATCGCCAGTTGATGATCCGCGGCCGGCAACGCGACGAGTCCGAGGAAAACCGCGTCTTCCTGCACCGGGGCATCGCCGCGCGCCAGTTCCAGCGCAGTTTCGTTCTGGCCGAAGGCGTTGAGGTTACCGGAGCGGCGCTCGAAAACGGGCTCCTGCATATCGATCTGCACAGGGCCGAACCCGAACCGGTCGTGCAGAACATCCGGATAGCGCGCCGCTGAAAACGGAAACCGTCAAAGGAGATCAAGCATGGACAGCAAGACCAGCATCGGCCAGTCCGATACCAACCCCATCGTCTATGTTCGCCCGGTTCCCGTCAGCGAATTGCCGGACGAATTGCGCCGCGAGGCAGGCTTGGCGCAGACCATCTATGCCGTTCACGATGCTTCGGGCGAACGGCTTGCGCTGGTGCGTGACCGGCGCATGGCCTTCATTCTGGCCCGTCAGAACGATCTTGCGCCGGTGCACGCCCACTGAGGGTTTCGGGCGGCCTGGACGTCCCCACACCCTGCCTGCAGTCGCTCAACCATCCTTCAGACGAATGTGCAGTTCGTCGAGGTCCACAATCCTGTTTGGCCGCCGGTTGGCAGGGTTTTCGAAGTCGTAGCCAAAGAGCTGAAAATCGCGATGGTACATCTCGTACACCAGATGCATTGCCATGTCGTCAAAGTAGTCCTCCACCGGATGCAGCCGCTCGGGCCCGTGACCGGAGCTTTCGTTGAAACGGGGGGCAGCCGCGACATCGATGGCATGAGGCGGCTGCGCCGCGTCAAGGACCGACTGCATCCCCGCTGCGAAATCCTCGGTGTAGATGACTTGGTGGTAGTGGCCACCGTTGGCGACGAAGGTGCCGACATGCCCGGCCATCTCGGACCAGTGGATGTCGGGCGGCATCGGGCGGCGCCATTTTGCCGTGTCGCGCGCAAACAGCAGAAAGCGGCGGAAACTGCGAATCTGGTCGAAATCGCCCTCGACCTCGATTCCGTATTTCTGCACCAGCAGCGGCACCAGATTTCCCCGATAGCGCCCGCCGTTGCGCTGGATCCCGCAGATCTTGTCGAAGAAGCATGACAGGATGCGCGCATAGGGGTTGCGCACGCAGGTGAAGTTGTAGGTTCGCCCGTCGCGGATGAACCTGGCCATGCGGTCGGAACCGTCGCCTTGTCCCCACTTCACCAGCCCGTCATCGGCGTCATGGATGTCGCCGTCGAAATAGCGGCCGTGGTCGGAAAAATGCAGCAACTGCCCGATCGTCGAGCATGCGCATTTCGGCACCACCCGGTATGCCAGCGTGCCGCTTTCGGTCATCCAGGTTCCCGGGAATCCCATCGTATCCTGCCCCTGCCCTGATTCATTTGCGGCGTGTTTGCGCCCCGAACCATAGGAAGCAGAGTAGCACGGCCTTTTCAACGCCCGACCTGCATGGCTAGATGCGCGCGGCATCCCAGCGAAAGCACGCCATGGCACGCATCGCCTATCTGCTCCTGTGTCACAAGGACGTCGACGGCATCGCCGATCAGGCGCGCGCGCTCGTGGCGGTTGGCGACAAGGTGGCGATCCATTTCGACGCCGCTGCGTCGCAGGCCGAATTCCAGCGG
>SKWP01000456.1 GCA_007128865.1 Paracoccaceae bacterium | reverse complement strand
TTGATCGACTTGAACCCGTACTTCCACGGCACCACCAGCCGGATCGGTGCACCGTTCACATTCGGCATCGGCTGGCGATAGACGCCGGTCGCCAGAATGGTGAGCGGATGCATCGCCTCATCCAGCCGCAAGCCTTCGACATAGGGCCATGGCACGATGCGCTGGCGCTGGCCGGGCATTTCCTCGGGGCGGTAGAGGGTTTCAAAGGCGACATGCCGCGCCTCGGGGCGCACGCCGACACGGTCAAGCAGCACCGAAAGCTCGAAGCCGACCCAGGGCACGACCATCGACCAGGCCTCGACACAGCGCAACCGATAGATGCGCTCCTCCAGTTCGACACCGTCCATGATCTCTTCGAAGGAATAGGTGCCCGGCCGTTCGACCAGCCCGCCGATCTCGATGCTCCAGGGCGCGGTCGTCAGCCGGTGCGCGTGTCTGGCCGGATCGCTCTTGCCGGTGCCGAATTCGTAGAAGTTGTTGTAGGTGGTGATGTCCTCGAAGCTGTTCGGGGCCTCGTCGGTGGAAAACGGGCTTTCGCGCACATCCAGAACCGGCTCCGGATTGGCCGCTGCCGGAAACGCGGCCGCCGAAGCGAGCGCGCTGCCCGCGGCGGCAAGCAGCAGCTTGCGCCGATTGAAAAAGACCTCGGGCGGCGTGACGTCCTGCCATTCGGCAGGCAGTCTGGATGAGCGAAACGGCGGCACCACGGGCATTCTCCCCGATAGAGTGGACGAAGGATCGTGTCGGAAAGGTATAGCCTGATAGCGAAATTGCCACCACCAAGCTTGCCGGACCAACACCCGAATTGCAGATTCCGGTAACGGCAGATCACCTTCGGTAACGCAAGAGTGACTGGACGGTTGCCGCCGGCCGGGCATAGCCGCCCTGCCCTTCCGATCAAGGCCAAAGGGATCAACTCATTGGGAATGCGCGGCGCAATCCGGTCAGCGTCGGCCGGCGTAGACAGTCGCGATGCCAGATGAACTGGCAGCATCCAATCAGGAGTTTCCGACATGATCCGCAAAGCTACCGCTTCGTTTCTTGCCGCCACCCTCATCGCCGCGCCGGCGATGGCTGATGACATCGTCGATGTCGCGGTCGGTGCCGGAACCTTCAACACCCTGGTTGCAGCGGTCCAGGCCGCCGGGTTGGTGGATACGCTGAAGGGCGAAGGGCCGTTCACCGTCTTCGCCCCGACCGATGACGCCTTTGCCGCACTTCCGGAAGGCACCGTCGAAGGCTTGCTGAACGACATTCCTGCGCTGACCGCGATCCTCACCTATCATGTGGTGCCGGGACAGGTGATGTCGGGTGATCTTTCCGAAGGTCTGACCGCCACCACCGTCAACGGTGCCGATATCACCATCACGCTTGCCGACGGCCCGAAGGTAAACGGCGCCAATATCGTCGCCGCCGATGTCGAAGCCTCGAACGGCGTGATCCATGTCATCGATGCGGTGATCCTGCCGCCGATGTAAGGCACGTCCGGGGGCGGGCCATGTGGATGGCCTGCCCCACCAATCAGCCGCCGGCCTGGTTGCCCGGCGGTTTCATTCCCGACAGGCGGAAAATGGGCGTGAAAGGGAATGGCCCGATCATCGCGCATAAAGCACTTAGAATACGGGATCCCCACGCACGATTTCGCCTGCGGGCCAGCACGCGGTCAGACCGGCTGCCATGGGATCGCCGCTTGCCGCCCGGTTCTCGAGCAGCCTGATCACGCCCCGATCGCCCTTCCGTCAATTCTGAAACGACGGGACGGGTCCGCGCCAATCGACGGGGCAGTACGGCCCGGACGGGGTCGCTGAGCGACCGCCGCCCGAACCGACTACCGGAAAACCACCGGTCAGACCGCATACCTCAGAATGGCCGCCAGTGCGCCGCCACCCGGGATATCGGCACTGCGCACCCCGTAGACGCGACCACCATTTGCCAGCACCCGACCGGCGATTTCATCGACCACGCCATAGGTTGCTGCATCGGGCGAATCGGCAAAGCTGACCGCGCCCGTCGTATCATCGACGGTACCGGGAATGACCTCGTCGATGTCCACAAGCAGCGTGTCGACCGCGCCAAAGGTGGCAGCGCGTGCGGCCTGGGCGATGTCCTGGGTCGCGCGCCCTTCGGATGACCTGGCGCCGAACAGGTCGCGCAGACGGGCCAGGCGGGCAGCGTGGCGCGCGTCCATGATCGGCCGGGCCAGTGCGGCAAGCTCGTCACTTCCGACACGGGCGGGGCTGCGGTCGATCGCCTCTTCGACAAGGTCGGAATAGCTGTTGACCGACCGGAAGATCGAAAGCAGCGGATCGGCGGCAGCAAGGATCAGCGGCTCGTGCCGGCCCGAAAGAACCGGGCGCAGCGCGGCATCGACCTTGCGCGCAAACTGGCGCAGCCGCACCTTCTGCCCCTCGCCCCCCTGAATGCGGCCCGAGGCCGACCGCGAATTGATATTCGCCGTCCCGACCGCCGAGGCTGCATCGCGGGGCATGCCGGGCACGCGGATTTCCTGCGCCGGCATGTCCGAGAAGAACTCGATCAGGCGAACCTCGTTTTCCGCCAGCGCCAGCACGAAGGCGTGTTGGGGCACCGAAACGGCCCGGATCAGCGGTTTGAGGTGAAAGCGGTCGGATACCTGCACCGCACTTTCCAGATGGGTCGGAAGGCGGTAGGTGGCCAGCGATTCCGGGGTGACGAACACCGCAAGGCCGTTTGCCTGGAATTTCCAGAACTCGTCATCGTCGATCAGGTCGTTGACCTGTTCGCCAATCGGCCAGATCGTGCGCTTGGCAACGCCGGCAGCCTCGAGCTGGGCTTCGGCCTTGCGCAGCAGATTGCCCAGTTCGATCCGCGAGGTCTGGATCTTGTCGGTCTCGGGCGATGTCGCAAGATAGAAACTCACATGCGCCGCACCACGGGCGCCGACAAGGCGCATGAGCTCCGGCTGGGTGGGAATATCGACGTAAAGCATGGCCGCGGGGTTTCCTTTCCGGTGAAATCTGTTGCCGCAACCGGCGGGTATCCCGGCCGGCATCGGGTTTTGCGGGCGATGCACCCGCGGGGATGGTATCAGCCCTTCATGCCGTCCCAGAAGCTGCGGACCTTGTCGAAGAAGCTGTTGCCTTCGGGGTTGTTGTTTTCGCCCAGCCGCTCGAATTCGCGCAGGATCTCCTTCTGGCGCGCGGTGAGGTTTACCGGGGTTTCGACCGCCAGTTCAATCAGCATGTCGCCACGGGTTCCGCCGCGCAGGGCCGGCATGCCCTTGCCGCGCAGGCGCATCTGGCGCCCCGACTGACTGCCTTCGGGAACCTTCATGCGGGTGCGGCCGCCGTCGATGGTCGGAACCTCGACATCGCCGCCCAGCGCTGCCGTCGCCATGCTGACCGGCACACGGCAGTGCAGGTTTGGTCCGTCGCGCAGGAACAGCGGATGCTCGGCGACCTCGATGAAGATGTAGAGATCGCCCGGAGGCCCGCCGCGCAGCCCGGCCTCGCCCTTTCCGGCAAGCCGCATGCGGGTACCGGTTTCGACCCCGGAGGGAATGTCCACCGACAGCGAACGTGCCTTTTCGACCCGCCCCGCCCCGCCACAGGCCCGACAGGGATTCTTGACGATCTGGCCGACGCCGCCGCAGGTGGGGCAGGTTCGTTCGACGGTAAAGAAGCCCTGCTGGGCACGAACCTTGCCCATGCCGGAACAGGTCGGGCAGGTCACCGGCTCGGCCCCTGCCTCGGATCCGGTGCCATGGCAGGCCTCGCAGGTGGCCAGCGTGGTGACATTGACCGTCTTGCTGAGACCCGAAAATGCCTCTTCCAGGGTCATGCGCAGGTTGTAGCGCAGGTCCGAGCCGCGTGCCGCACGCTGGCGGCCCGATCCGCGGCCGCCCCCCATGAAGTCGCCGAACAGATCCTCGAACACATCCGAAAACGCCGAAGCGAAATCGCCGCCGGGGTGGCGCGCGCCCCGTGGCCCGCCCGGGCCGGGGCCCATGCCGCCATCGAAAGCAGCGTGGCCGAAACGGTCATAGGCGGCCTTCTTTTCGGCGTCTCGCAGAATGTCGTAGGCTTCGTTGACTTCCTTGAAGCGGGTCTCGGCCTCGGGGTCGTCCTTGTTGTGGTCGGGGTGCAGTTCCTTTGCCTTCTTGCGATAGGCCTTCTTGATGCTGTCGGCATCGGCCCCCCGTTCCACGCCGAGAACGTCATAAAAATCCCGTTTCGCCATAATCGACCTCTCTGGCGGGAAAGACGCAGGCAGTGCGTATCACAGATGGCGGCCGGCCCCTCAAGCCGGGGCCGGCCGCTGTGCGCGCACCGTTACGTTCAGGCCCGGCGTTTCTTGTCGTCGTCGAGGTCTTCGTACTCGGCATCGACGATATCCTCGTCGACACCGCGAGGTTCGTCCTCGCCGGCGTCAGCGCCTCCGGCCTCTTCCGCCTGGGCCTTGTAGATGGCCTCGCCCAGCTTCATCGAGGCTTCGGTCAGGTTCTGGATACCGCCCTTGATCTTGCCCGCATCGTCGGATTCGAGCGTTTCCTCAAGCGCCTTCATGGCAAGCTCGATGGCTTCCACGGTGGCCGGGTCGACCTTGTCCTTGTGTTCGGCCAGCGACTTGCCGGTGGCGTGGATCAGGCTTTCGGCCTGGTTGCGAGTCTCGACCAGTTCGCGGCGCTTCTTGTCGGCGTCGGCATTGGCCTCGGCATCCTTGACCATCCGCTCGATATCCTCGTCGGACAGCCCGCCGGACGCCTGAATGGTGATCTTCTGTTCCTTCGCGGTTGCCTTGTCCTTGGCCGAAACATTGACGATGCCGTTGGCGTCGATGTCGAAGGTCACCTCGATCTGCGGCATGCCGCGCGGTGCCGGCGGGATGCCTTCGAGGTTGAACTGGCCCAGCATCTTGTTGTCGGCCGCCATTTCCCGCTCGCCCTGGAAAACCCGGATCGTCACCGCGTTCTGGTTGTCCTCGGCGGTCGAGAAGACCTGGCTCTTCTTGGTCGGGATGGTGGTGTTGCGGTCGATCAGGCGGGTGAACACACCGCCCAGCGTCTCGATCCCGAGGCTCAGCGGGGTCACGTCCAGCAGCACCACGTCCTTGACATCGCCCTGCAGGACACCGGCCTGGATCGCCGCGCCCAGCGCAACAACCTCGTCGGGGTTTACGCCCTTGTGGGGCTCCTTGCCGAAGAACTTGGTCACTTCCTCGATGACCTTCGGCATCCGGGTCATGCCACCGACCAGCACCACCTCGTCGATGTCAGAGGCCGAAAGGCCGGCATCCTTCAGCGCCGCCTTGCAGGGCTTCATGGTCCGGGTGATCAGGTCGCCGACCAGACTTTCCAGCTTTGCCCGGGTCAGCTTCATCACCAGATGAAGCGGCTGTCCGGTGGATTTGTCCATCGAGATGAAGGGCTGGTTGATATCGGTCTGCTGGCTGGAGCTCAGCTCGATCTTGGCCTTCTCGGCGGCTTCCTTGAGCCGCTGCAGCGCCATCTTGTCGAGCGTCAGGTCAACCCCGTGCTCTTTCTTGAACTCGTCGGCCAGGTAGTTGACGATGCGCATGTCGAAGTCTTCACCACCGAGGAAGGTATCCCCGTTGGTCGATTTCACCTCGAAAAGGCCGTCGTCGATTTCCAGGATGGTGATGTCGAACGTCCCGCCGCCGAGATCATAGACGGCGATCGTGCGGGTTTCCTTCTTGTCGAGGCCATAGGCCAGCGCGGCCGCAGTGGGTTCGTTGATGATGCGCAGCACCTCGAGGCCGGCGATCTTGCCGGCGTCCTTGGTGGCCTGCCGCTGGGCGTCATTGAAATAGGCAGGCACGGTGATGACGGCCTGCGTCACCTCCTCGCCAAGGTAGGATTCGGCGGTTTCCTTCATCTTCTGCAGGATGAAGGCCGAAACCTGGCTGGGAGAGTATTTCTCGCCGCGCACTTCGACCCATGCATCGCCATTCCCGCCGTCGACGATGGAATAGGGGACAAGCTTCTTGTCCTTTTCAACCTCGGGTTCGCCGATCCGGCGACCGATGAGCCGCTTGACGGCAAACACCGTGTTGGTCGAGTTCGTTACTGCCTGACGCTTGGCCGGCTGACCGACCAGCCGTTCGCTGTCGGTGAACGCGACAATGGACGGCGTGGTGCGCGCGCCCTCGGAATTCTCGATCACGCGCGGCTGCGCCCCGTCCATGATGGCAACGCAGGAGTTCGTGGTTCCAAGGTCGATACCGATGACTTTGGCCATGTTTCTTCACCCTCTTCTTCGGCGATGTTACGGAGCCCGGACCCGAGTGCGGCCCCCGGTCCCCTATCCCAATCACGGGCGGCGTTCGCCGTCCGCTTCTCGTCGGCTATATAGGCAGGGCAGAATGGGCCTGCAACCTTGGCGGAAAGCGGAAAATGATGTCCGAAGTCCCGAGTTCCATCGACCCCGGCGCGGTGCCGCGTGTCCGGCCACCGGATACGGTGCTCAACGGGGTCGGTATCTGGCGCGGCTGGCTGGACCCGCAGGCGCAGGCCACACTGGTCGAATGCCTGCGCGGGCTGGTGCGCGCGGCACCGCTGGTCACGCCGGTAACGCCGGGCGGGCGGCCGATGTCGGTGCGGATGACAGCGGCGGGGAAATTCGGCTGGGTGTCGGGGCCAAAGGGCTATGGCTATGCCACGCAGCATCCGTCGGGCGTGCCATGGCCGCCGATCCCGGCCTCGGTCATGGCTGTGTGGGAGTCGCTTTCAGGCTGCCCGCGTGCGCTGGAATGCATGCTGCTGAACTGGTATGCCGAAGGGGCCAGGATGGGGCTGCATCAGGACCGTGACGAGGCCGATCTTTCCTGCCCGGTGGTATCGATATCGCTGGGCGATTCGGCGCTGTTCCGTGTGGGCGGAACCGAACGGCGCGGATCGACGGCAAGCCTGTGGCTGGAATCGGGGGATGTGGCGGTGATGGGCGGGGCGTCGCGGCTGGCGTATCACGGCATCGACAGGGTGCGGCACGGGTCTTCGCGGCTGTTGCCCGGCGGGGGGCGCATCAACCTGACCCTGCGGGTGGTGACATGATGCCCCGCGCCTTCAACGCAGCCGGCCTGCGGCGAGGATGGCGCCGTGGCCGGCTTGCTGCAGGATCACCACGATCGGCTCGCTGCCTTCGGCGGTGGTGCGCAGGCTGAGGCTGTCCTCTCCGTTCCACCGGCCGATTTCCTTCCAGCTGGTCACGATGTTGCGGAAGGTATTGCGCCGGCCAGAGTTTTCACCGCTTTCGATGCGCATGGTCTCGGCCGGCTTGTAGCGCACGATCTGCACCGAAACCTCGTGGCCGAGGGGCGGGTCGGCCTCGGCACCGATGTCGAGATGGATGCCATCGCGGTCCAGCCGCAGTGCGACCGTCGGTTGACCGGCGGCATGCCGGATCAGCAGATCGGCCACCGCCATCGGCTTGAAACCCTGAACCCGGTCGATGCCGCCAATGATCATCTGGGGCGTATAGATGGTGTTGCTCCCGGCGCGCCTGGCATAGGCTCGCTGGCGCTCGGTAAAGGCCGCCTTGGCGAAACGATCCTTCCAGCCGATGTAATCCCAGTAATCGACGTGCAGCGCCAGGGCGATCACGTCGGGCCGGTCGGCAAGGGTGGCAAAATGCGCATCGACCGGCGGGCAGGCAACACAGCCCTGCGCCGTGTAGTATTCGATCACCACACCGAATTCGGCGACCATGTCCGGTGCATGGTGCTCTTCG
>SKWP01000216.1 GCA_007128865.1 Paracoccaceae bacterium | reverse complement strand
TTGATGGAAAGCCTGAAGGCACGTGGGCCCTTCACGCTGTTCGCGCCCTCCAACGAGGCATTCGAACGGCTGCCGGCCGGGGCACTTGCCCGGCTGCTTCGGCCCGAAAACCGGGCAGAGCTGGAAGGCATCCTGCGCTACCACCTTGCTGCGGCGCGGGTCACATCCGATCAGTTCACCGGCCGGCGGGTGCGCATCCGAATGATCAACGGCGGTACGGTCGCCGTTGACGGAACGCGCCAGCCGATAACCTTCAACCGCAATGCCCGGATGCTTGCAGCGGATTCAGAGGGCCGGAACGGGGTGATCCATGTGATCGACGGGGTGCTGATGCCCGGTTAGGCCGCGCCGCACGGCACCGCAGCAGGCCCACCGGCTCGGCTTCAGGCATCGCGCAGCAGGCGGCGGCGGTAGTCGTTGGACTGCCATTCGGCGCGCGCCCGCCACTGCTGTTCGGGCTGGCGCGCGGCAAGGCCTGCGTCGATCTCCACCTCGTCAAAGCCGGAACGCCGTGCCATCGCATATTGATCGGCGATGATGTGCCCCTGCGCCCGCAGCCGCCCCCGATACCCCATGCGCCGCAACCGTGCCGCGAGGCTGAAACCGCGGCCGTCGGAAAACGTCGGAAAAGCAATCCGGATCGCTTGCAGCCCGTCAAGATGCGGGCGCAGCGATTCCGGGTCCGAGTCGGGGGTCAGGTGAAGGCCGCAGCCTTCGCCCGGGGTCGTTGACCAGGTGCCATCAACGTCATCGGGCGCAAAACCGTGGTCGGTGACGATGATGCTCATGCTGCCTCTCCCTGCCCCGCCATATCCGCCCGGAAGCCCCGCACCAGACCTGCCGGTTCCGGCCCGGCCTTCCGTCTGGCTGCCCGGCCCGCTGCAAGCCGCCGCTTCGGCGCATCGCGGTCATGCGGCATCGGCCCGGTCCTCCTGATACAGCGCGGCACGAAATGGGGCGAGGCCGAGCCGGCGATAGGCCTGAAGGAAGGTCTCGCTGCGATCGTTGCGCAATTTCAGATAGGTCTGCAGGATCCGTTCGATCGCCGGCACGATCTGGTCATGCGCAAAGCCCGGCCCGGTCCGCTCGCCCAGGGTAGCGGTTTCCGTCCCGTCTCCGCCAAGGGTGATCTGGTAGTTTTCCACCCCTGCGCGGTCGAGCCCGAGAATGCCGATATGGCCGACATGGTGATGCCCGCAGGCATTGATGCAGCCCGATATCTTGATCTTCAGCGGCCCGATATCATGTTCGAGCCGCAGTTCTTCGAACCGGAGCGCGATATCCTGCGCCACCGGAATCGAACGGGCCGTCGCCAGCGCGCAGTAATCCATGCCCGGACAGGCGATGATGTCCGAAATCAGCCCCGCATTCGCCGTTGCCAGCCCGGCCGCCCGAAGCGCCGCGTGCACGGCGGGCAGATCGGCCAGGGCAACATGCGGCAGAACCAGATTCTGTTCGTGGCTGACCCGGATTTCCCCGTGGCCATGGGCTTCGGCAAGGTCGGCCACCAGGCGCATCTGATCGCTGGTTGCATCGCCCGGGGTCGCGCCATGGGCCTTGAGGCTGATGGTCACGATGGCATGATCGGCCGCACGGTGCGGGTGCAGGTTGGTATCCGACCAGGCCCGGAACACCGCATCGGCCGTGCGCGCCGCATGATAGGGCGCCGCCGGCCTTGCCTGCAGCGGCGGCCGGCGAAACATGGCCGCGATGCGCCCGAGTTGCGCGGCGGTGGCGGCCTTGTCGAACAGCGGCCCGATTTCGGCGAAACGCGCCTCGACCAGTTCGCGCACCCGATCAAGGCCATGTTCGTGCACGGTGATCTTGATGCGGGCCTTGTACTTGTTGTCGCGCCGCCCGAGCAGGTTGTAGGTGCTGACGATGGCTTCCAGATAGGGCAGCAGGTCTTCGACCGGCAGGAAATCGCGCACCACCTTGCCGATCATGGGCGTCCGGCCCAGGCCGCCCCCGACGATGACCTCGAACCCCTGCCTGCCCTGCTGCCGCACCATCCGCAGGCCGATGTCGTGGGCACGCGTCACCGTCCTGTCACGCGGCGAGCCGGTGACGGCGATCTTGAACTTGCGCGGCAGGAACTGGAATTCCGGATGGTCGGTCGACCACTGGCGGATCAGCTCGGCCCAGGGGCGGGGATCGGCGATTTCGTCGGCGGCGGCGCCGGCGAAATGGTCCGAGGTGACATTGCGGATGGTATTGCCCGAGGTCTGGATCGCATGCAGGCCGACTTCGGCCAGCGCATCCAGCATGTCGGGCACATCCGCCAGCCGCGGCCAGTTGAACTGGATGTTCTGGCGCGTGGTGAAGTGGCCGTAACCCTTGTCCCAGCGTTCGGCGATATCGGCCAGCTTGCGCAACTGGTCGGGGTTGAGCGTCCCGTAGGGAATGGCCACCCGCAGCATGTAGGCGTGCAGTTGCAGGTAAAGTCCGTTCATCAGCCGCAACGGGCGAAATTCCTCTTCGGTCAGCGATCCGTCGATCCGGCGGGCGACCTGGGCCCGGAACTGCCGGTTGCGTTCGGCCAGAAAGGCACGGTCGAAATCGTCATAGTGGTACATGGGCAACTCCCTCAGGCTTCGGCCTGCTTGCCGTGGAAGTAGTTGGAAGGCCCGCGCCGGCGAAAATCCTCGCGGAAATGCTCGGGCTCCGGGCCGTTCGGTGTCGGGCGCACATTGGCCAGATAACAGCCCACGACCTCACCCGACCGGGCTTCGGCCGCCGCCAGCGCGGCGCTGGCGCTTTCGTCGTCGGAAAAGACCTGTGCCTGGCGCAGATCACGCGTCCAGCGGCCTTCTGCGGTCAGCCAGACGACATCACCCTCGATCAGGGCGTTGGCAGTCACCACCCGGGCTGCGGAACCGCGCGCCATGTCAGGAAACCCCCTCGGCACGCTCTGCCACCGGCATGCCTGCCAGCACCGCCCCGCGCGCCGGCGCAATGCCAAGCAGCATCACGACCGGCCCTTTCGGTGCAGCCTCGGCCAGATCGGCAGCCAGCCTTTCAAGCCGGGTCGCGATGATGCGCTGGTCTGGCCGGCTGGCGTTTTCGACGATGGCAACCGGCATCGCCGCGGCGGCACCGTGCATCAGCAGGCGCCCTTGCAGGAACCGCGCGGCGCGCTTGCCCATGTAGACGGCCGCAACCGCGCCGGGCCGGGCCAGCGCCCGCCAGTCCTGTTCGGCAAAGCCCTGCAGGTCATGCGCCGTCAGCAGGCGCAATTCCGAATTC
Source organism: Paracoccaceae bacterium (assembly GCA_007128865.1). Classification (GTDB taxonomy): domain Bacteria; phylum Pseudomonadota; class Alphaproteobacteria; order Rhodobacterales; family Rhodobacteraceae; genus Rhodobaculum. The sequence continues at coordinate 4,550 of SKWP01000216.1, read as the reverse complement.
CGGCCGCGCCGCGTAAGGCTGCGCCCGGCGGTCGCCGCGGCGGCCGATGCCGCGGTAATCCCCGGCACCACGCCCCAGTCCACCCCGGCCGCATCCAGTGCCCCGGTTTCCTCGTCCAGCCGCGCAAAGACCGAAGGATCGCCGGCCTTCAGCCGCACCACCTGGGCGCCCTGCCGGGCATGGTCGATCATCGCGGCGTTGATCGTCTCCTGCGGGGTCGAGGGGCCGAAGCCTTCCTTGCCGACGGCGATGAAGACCGCCTCGCGCCGCGCAAGTTCAAGCACCGCCGGCGCAACCAGCCGGTCGTGAATGACGACATCGGCCTGATCCAGCAGCTTGCGGGCGCGCAGCGTCATCAGGTCGGGGTCGCCCGGCCCGGCGCCGACAAGATCGACCCGACCCGGCCGCACGGCCGCATCAAGGTGGCGTTTCAGCAGATCGCGCAGGGCATGATCCAGCACCTCCTCGCCGACCTCGGCCAGAACCGCGGGGCCGGTGGAAAAGTAGTAATCCGCCCAGAAATCCCGCCGCCGTCGCCCCTGCGGCAGGGCCTCGGCCGCCTGCCGGAACAGTTTGCCCGCGCGGGCAAGCGGGCCAAGCCCCTGCGGCAGGCGTTCCTCCAGATCGGCCTTGATCGCGCGGGCCAGAACCGGCGCCGCGCCTTCGGTCCCGATTGCCACCACCACGGGGTCACGATCCACGATCGCCGGGGTGATGAAATCGCTGGCTTCGAGGTTATCGACGACATTCAGCAGAACGCCGGCCGCCCTGGCCAGCCGCGCCACGGCCGCATCGGCCTTGTCATCGTCATGCGCGGCATAGGCCAGCGCCGCGCCGTCCAGATCCCCCGGCGCCAGTGCGCGCCTGTGCAAGGTGACCGCCTTGCGGATCGAGAGCGCGGCAATCTCCTGCACCAGGCCGGCGTCCGGTTCGGGCGCGAAGACGTGCAGTTCTGCCTCGGATTTGGCCAGCAGTCGCAGCTTGGCCAGCGCGACCTCGCCATTGCCGGCAATCACGACACGCCGGCCGCTGAGGTCGAGGAAGACGGGAAAGTGATTCATGATCGGCACCTCGGCTGGATGCCGTCAGGATAGAATATTTTCCCTCAAGACGCGAGGCTTCCAGCCAATAAAGAAGAAATCATCCGCCCAGAAGCGGCAATTCAAGAAATCATCCCACAGCCCGGATCGATCGGCGCCCGCCGTTCAGGGGCGGGCGCGTCAGGGCGAATGATGGCCCGGCGGGGGTGGCCGTTTCGGCCGCCCGCAGGCCGCCCGAAAGCCGGGGGCGCCGCCCCGCTGGCCGGTCAGCGGATCAGCCGCACATGCTTCCAGCCCAGCAGCCACAGCATCCCCCGCACCGCCAGCAGCACCGCGACCACCGTCGCCATGATGCAGACCGAAAAGGCGGCTGCCTGATTGGTCGCGCCGCGGTCCTCGAGCAGCAGCACCGACACCGCCGCAACCTGGGTCTGGGGCGTGATCAGGAAGATCACCGCCGAAAGCGTGACCATGGAACGCATGAAGAAAAACACCGCCACCCCGACAAGCGTGGGCGCGATCACCGGCAGGGTGACCTTCCACAGGGTCTGCAGCCGCGTGCCGCCCAGCGTTGCGGAAGCTTCGTCGAACGAACCCGAGACCTGCTTCATGCTGGTCGAGGCGATCAGGAAGCCCTGCGCGTGGTAGTAGTAGACATTGGCCAGCGCGATGATCAGCAGCGTGCCGTAGATGGCGTAAACCGGGTTCGAGGGGTTGTTGAAGGCCAGGACATATCCGAGCCCAAGCACCATTCCGGGCACCGCAGCCGGCAGGATCGACAGGAAATACAGCCCCCGCGTGACCGGTGAGCGCAGCTTTTCGATCACATAGGATGCTGCCGTCACCACAATCACCCCGATCACCGCAGCCATCAGCGAGATGTAGATGGAATTCCACAGCGGCTGGATGCCGTTCTGGACGTCGAAATTGTAGTGCCGCAGCGAAAAGGTCATCCGGTAGGGCCACAGATGCACGAAGCTGGCATAGATGACCACGGCAACGACCGACAGTATGGCAAGGCTGATGGCGGTGCACAGCGCTGCAAAGCTCCAGTCGCGCAGCGGATTGGGGCGCAGTTCCAGCGGCTTGGACTGATCCGAGATCAGGGCGAACTGCTTGCGGCTGAGGTATTTTTCCCAGATCGCGGCCACCGCGGCCGGCACCAGCAGCACCATGCCGATGACCGTGCCGCGTTCGAAATTGGCCTGCCCGATCACCTGGTTGTAGATCTCGGTTGCCAGCACGTTGTAGTTGGCGCCGATCACCATCGGGTTGCCGAAATCGGTGATGACCAGCGTGAAGCACACAAAGATCGCTGCCGCCAGCCCGTAGCGCGAAGACGGCAGGGTGATGGTGCGGAAGATCCGCCACGGCCCCGCACCCAGGATGCGTGCCGATTCGTAGAGGCGCTGGTCGGCCACTGCCAGCGCGGTCGACAGGATAAGAAAGGCATAGGGCAGCACATAAAGTACCATCGCCAGCACGATGCCCCAGTAGCCGTATATGTCGAACGAGGTTCCGAAGGTCCGGTTTATCAGCCCGTTGCGCCCGAACAGCAGCACCAGCCCCTGTGCCTGAACCAGCGAGGGCGCAAAAAGCGGCACCAGAACCAGCAGGCGAAACACCGCCTTGCCCGGCATCAGCGTGCGCTGCACCCCGTAGGCAAAGCCATAGGCCAGCACCACCGCTATGCCCGTCGATACCAGTGTGACATCCAGCGAATTGGTAAGGATGCGCATGAACCGCGCGGTGCCGAGAACGCTGGCATAGTTTTCCAGCCCGAAGCCCTCGGGCGTGGAGAAACTGCGCATCAGGATCGCCACAAGCGGCCAGAGGACGAACACCACCAGCGGGCCCGCCACCAGCAGCGTTCCGATCAGGACCGGCGCACGCTGCCATATCCGCGGCTGGCGGATGCCTGTCGATGCGGTGTCGGCTATTGCCATTCGACTACCCGAAGCTGATCTGCCGGAAGCTCCATCACCACCTGTGCGCCATGCTCGAAGCCGCCGGCTTCCGGTCCGTGGGTTTCGGCCAGGATCGGACGCATGCCATTGCCCGGATCCAGCACCAGCTGGGTCATGCTGCCCAGGAACACGACCTGTGCGACGGTGGCGGGTATGTGGTTGGCCCCTTCGGTGCCGGCCGGATGCAGCCGCACGGCTTCGGGCCGTATGCCCAGAACCGCCGGGCGGCCGGCGCCGGTTTCGGTAGCATGCTGAAGGGCCGGCATGCCGCCGTCCTGCGGCAGCAGATTGAGACGGCCGATGAATTCGGCGACAAAACGCGTGGCGGGGCGGCCGTAAAGCTCGCGTCCGGAGCCGACCTGTTCGATCCGGCCCGCGCGCATCACCACGATCCGGTCGGCCATGGTCAGGGCTTCTTCCTGATCGTGGGTAACCATGATGGTGGTGATCCCCAGCCGTTGCTGCAGGGCGCGGATCTCGAGCCGCAGATCGACGCGCACCTTGGCATCCAGTGCAGAAAGCGGCTCGTCCAGCAGCAACACCTGCGGGTCGGGGGCCAGCGCACGCGCCAGCGCGATCCGCTGCTGCTGGCCGCCCGACAGCTGCGACGGCAGCTTGTGCGCGTGGTCCTGCAGCCCGACAAGCGCCAGCATCTCGTCAACCCGTTTGCGGATCCTGTCGCGCGGCTGGCGGCGGCATTCCAGACCATAGGCGATATTGCGCGCCGCGGTCATGTTCGGAAACAGCGAATAGCTCTGGAACACGACGCCAAAGTTGCGCGCCTGGGCGGGCAGTTCGATCAGGTCGCGGCCATCGAGTTCGACATGGCCGGCCTCGGCCTGCTCCAGCCCGGCGATCACACGCAGAAGCGTGGTCTTGCCGCAGCCCGACGGGCCCAGAAAACAGACAAACTCGCCACGCGCTATTTCAAGTGACACGGAGTCCAGCGCAGTGAGCGCACCAAAATGCTTGGTCACCTCGCGGATGCGAAGGCTCATGCAGTCAATCCTCCCGGGGGTTTCGGGGCCACCCTGGGGCGGCCCCGCAAGGCAGCGGTCAATCCACCTCGAATTCCGTCTGCCACTGTTCCAGGATGCGGGCGCGGTTTTCGGCCGACCAGGCGAAATCCATATCCCACATCACCGAACCGATATCCTCGGGCAGCCCCGCATCGATGAAGCTCTGCGGCATGGCGCCACCGGTAATGGTGACGATTTCCTTCCACTGGAAGTACTCGTCGACCGCCGAATCGCTCAGCGTCCAGTCGAGGAACCGCTTCGCGGCCTCCTTGTTGCGGGAACTGGCCATCAGCGCATTCGCTTCCAGCTCGTTGCCCGTGCCTTCGGACGGAATGACCATGGTGATCGGGAAGCCTTCATCGATGTTCTTGATCGCGCGCAGCGCGAAGGAGGTGCCGATGGCATATTCGCCCATGCTGGCCACGTTGCAGGGCCGCGAGCCTGACTTGATGTACTGGGCAATGTTGTTGTCGAGCGCACGCAGGAATTCCCAGCCGGCCTCTTCGCCCTTCATCTGCAGGATC